>JAYVNT010000248.1:0-5975 GCA_043758285.1 Flavobacterium sp. | reverse complement strand
GTGGTGTTGCTAAACCTGCCAATACTAATGATACTTCTTCAAAACGTTGCCAATCTTTTGCTCTGCCGCTCCATCCAAAACTTAAAATAGAATATATTCTTTTTGCAAATGGCGTTACTGCTCTGTCTCTAAGCATTGCAAAATCTGGTAATAATCCTGTCCACCAGAAAACTAATGATACAGAAAGATACGTTGAGATTGCAAATACGTCCCAAAGTAACGGTGAGTTAAAGTTTACCCAAAGTGATCCAAACTGATTCGGAATTGGTAATACCCAATACGCTAACCACGGACGACCCATGTGGATAACCGGAAATATTGCTGCCTGGATTACAGAGAAAATTGTCATCGCTTCTGCAGAACGGTTAATTGCCATTCTCCATCGTTGACGAAATAATAATAATACAGCAGAAATAAGTGTTCCGGCATGACCAATACCAACCCACCAAACGAAGTTAGTAATATCCCAAGCCCAACCTACAGTTTTATTTAAACCCCAAGTTCCAATACCTGTAGAAATAGTATATATGATACAGCTAATTCCCCAAAGGAAAGCTATTAATGCAATAGTAAACACGGTCCACCATTGCTTATTTGCTCTTCCTTCAATCGGAGCAGCTACATCTACAGATACATCATGATATGATTTATCACCTATAACTAATGGTTTTCTAATGGGTGCTTCGTAATGAGACGACATATTCCTTTATTTCTTAATTAATATTTTTATACTACGTATTTCTAACTTTAACGTGATAAAACACATTTGGTTTTGTACCAACACTTTCTAATAAATGGTACATTCTCTTATCTTCGGATAGTTTTGTAACCTGATCTTCTTTATTGTTAACATCACCAAATACTAGGGCTTCAGTAGAACAAGCTGCCGAACAAGCAGTTTGAAATTCATTTACTTCTACTACTCTTCCTTCCCGTTTGGAGGTTAAAATAGTCAACTGTGTTTTTTGAATACACATAGAACATTTTTCCATAACTCCACGTGAACGAACGTTTACATCCGGATTAAGAACCATACGACCTAAATCATCATTCATATGGAAATCAAATTCGTCGTTGTTGTTATATAAGAACCAGTTAAAACGACGCACTTTATACGGACAGTTGTTAGCACAATAACGAGTACCAACACATCTGTTATAAGCCATTTGGTTTTGACCTTGACGACCGTGTGAAGTTGCCGCAACAGGACAAACAGTTTCACAAGGAGCATGATTACAATGTTGACACATTACCGGTTGGAAAGATACTTGTGGATTATCCGCTGGATGTTCCATTTCTCCAAAACCACCTAATGATCCTTTTTTACCAAATAGACCATCAAAGTTTTCCTTTTTCTCGTTGTCTTCTGCGAAAGTATCTTCAGATGAATAATATCTATCAATACGCAACCAGTGCATATCACGACTTCTTCTGATTTCGGCTTTTCCAACAACTGGAACGTTATTTTCAGCATGACAAGCAATAACGCAAGCGCCACAACCCGTACAAGCGTTCAAGTCAATCGAAAGATTAAAATGATGACCAACAGAACGATCAAATGAATCCCATAAATCAACTTTAGTTGCTTCTACTTCTTTGTGATCCAAAGAAACCATTGGAACAGAATTCCATTCTTTTGCATCTTTTGTATTAAAAATTTCAAGAGAGGTTTCTTTTAAAATATCACCTCTTCCCATCAATGTTTTTTGTGATTGAACACAAGCAAACTCATGCTCACCGCTTGTTTTTAATATGGTAGCAGATTGTACATTATTAAAGCCAGCGTAGAATGCATAAGCATTGAGACCAACTTGCATTTCTTCTTTTAATCCAGTTTTTTTACCATAACCTAAAGCTAAACCTAAAGTTCCTTTAGCTTGTCCTGGCTGGATAATCACTGGAACATTTTCCAACTTTATTCCATTAACCATCAGGGTTGCATAACTTCCGTTAAGACCACCATTTGCTACTATTCTGTTTTCAAAACCTAATGAAGTTGCATCAGCTTGTGAAACTGTAACATAATTATCCCATGAAACTCTTGTTATTGGATCTGGAAACTCTTGTAACCATGGGTTGTTCGCTTGTTGACCATCGCCTAATCCTGTCTTAGTATACAATACTAATTCAAAATCTTTTGATGGCTTTGATTGCGCTAACTCATTTGCCGCAGCAGCATAATTCGCCGAACCGGCAGAAGCACCAGAAGGAGTTCCTACAGCAACACCATCGTGAACCATTTGATTCCATGAAGCACCACTTGTAAAGCTAGCAGCTGTTGCTTTTATGTAATCATAATAATCCGCGCTATTTCCATTCCATGATAATAATGCTTCCTGGAATTGTTTAGAGCTGAATAATGGACGAATTGTTGGTTGTGTCAAAGAATACGTTCCTTTAGTCAATATTAAATCGTTCCATGACTCTAAATAGTGAGGTGCTGGAATAGCAATATTTGTAATTGAAGCCGTTTCATCTTCTCTTAATGAAAATGCTGCAGACAATTTTACTTTTTTCAAGCCGTTTAAAAATTTAGTGCTTTCGGCCAGCGTGTATACTGGATTTACGCCACTCATAATTAAAGTATGAACACTTCCAGCATTCATATCAGCAATTAGTTGCGCTACTTTTTCGTTTGAACCTTTTCTAATTTGACGTGTTCCAATAGTTGAAAATGCCTCACTAGCCAAAGCTGAATTAATAGCTAAAACTACTAATTGTGCATTTTTATCTTGAATACCAGAAACTAAAAGTCCTTTTGTTCCAGCAGCTTTTAATTGTTGTGCCGCTTTCATAACTACATCTTCATTAGCAACTTTTCCAGTTGATACTGCAGAACCTGTAATTACATTATATATTTTAACTAAAGCTTGTTTTTGATTCGCAATTGTCATTGGAACACGCTTATCAGCAGCAGCTCCAGACAAACTCATGTTTGTTTCAAACTGATAGTGTTTTGACATTTTCCCTGCTTGAGGAACTCTTCCTTTTGCGTAACCCGAATCAAAACTTCCACCTTGCCAATCTCCTAAAAAGTCAGCATCAAGTGAAACGATAGTATTTGCTTTTGAAAAATCATAATCAACTAAAGCTCTTTCTCCATAAACCGCTTCGAATGCATCTAATGCAGCCGATTCAGAAACAGCATCATAAACAACATGTTTTGCTGTTGGGTTTTTAGCAATAAATTCGGCAATAAGTTTTTCAGTTGATGGACTTGCTAAAGTATTTGTCAATAAAACAACTTGTCCGCCTTTAGCTTTTGCATCGGCTAAACTTGCTTTTATTTTTAAGTCAGCTTCATGCCAGGTTGCTTCTTTTTGAGCCACTTTTGTTCTTTTCAAACGCATACTATCATACAATGATAATACAGAAGCATGAACTCTTGCATTGGCTGCGAATTTAGCACCAGCCATTGTATTATTTTCTATTTTAATTGGACGACCTTCACGAGTTTTTACTAATAAATTAGCAAAGTCAAATCCGTCAAACATAGAAGTTGCATAAAAATCCGCAACACCTGGTATGATTTGTTCTGGTTGTAAAACGTATGGTATAGATTTGTGTACTGGCCCTTCACACGCTGCTAATGTTGCAGCTGCAGTTGTAAATCCAACGTATTTCAAGAAATCACGACGAGTTGTTGAAGAAGAAGATAATGCTTCTTTGTCTGATAAAAATTCGCTAGTTGGAATTTCTTCTACAAATTCATTATTTCTAAGCGCCTCAACAATAGAACTATTTTCGTTTAGTTCCTCAACACTTTTCCAGTATTTTTTGTTCGATGACATCGTATATAAATATTAGCTTCTTAAATTATTTTTATTAATAGTGGCACTTACCACACTCTATTCCTCCCATTTGTGCAGCAGTCAATTTATCAACGCCATATCTTTTTGAAAGTTCGGAGTGAATTTTGTCATAATATTTGTTCCCCTCCATTTTCACATCCGTTACTCGGTGACAATTGATACACCAACCCATAGTTAATGGAGCAAATTGTTTCTGAATTTCATACGTTTGAACTGGACCGTGGCATTTTTGACATTCAATTCCAGCAACCGTTACGTGTTGCGAGTGATTGAAATAAGCAAAGTCAGGTAAATTGTGAATACGAACCCATTTTACAGGACTTGTTTTTCCAGTATATTTTTGAGTAGTTTTATCCCAACCTACTGCATTGTACAACTTTTGGATTTCTCCATCATAAAATGCTTTAGAATAATCAGCTGTTGCAGTGGTATCCGAAACTTCAGCAATGTTTTTATGACAGTTCATACAAACATTTAACGACGGAATTCCAGCGTGCTTACTAACTCTAGCCGATGAGTGACAATATTTACAATTGATACCGTTGCTTCCCGCATGTATTCTGTGAGAGTAATGTATCGGCTGAATAGGTTGGTAATCTTGATCAACACCTATTTGCATTAAATAACCATATACAAAAAAGGCACTTGCTAATAATAAAAACACACAGGAAACTAAAACCAAAAACTGATTTTTAGCAAATGCTCTCCAAATTGGCATTCTAGCTTCTTTTTCAGCAATTTCAATTCCATTTGCTTTGGCTACCTTAGTTAATACGTTATTCACAAAAAACAACATTGCAACAAGCATCAGCATAACAAGCGATAAAGCTCCTAAAATTAGATTATTTGACACACCGTTTTCTTGTGCAGCTCCGCCTTTCCCATCAGGTGTACCCGGCCCAGGTGGTGGTGGTGCAGTTTCTTTTGGCGTATCTGTATAAGCCAAGATATTATCCACATCTTGCTTAGACAACTGAGGAAAAGCGGTCATTACTGACGGCTTATTTTCTTCCCAAAGTTTGACTGCATCAGCATCCCCTGATTTTATCAAAGCAGAGCTGTTGGCTATCCATTTGTAGAACCAATCATGGGCATGACGACCAGTTACACCTCTAAGTGCCGGACCAGTTGCTCTAGCATCAAGCTTGTGACACGCAGCACAATTAACGTTAAACAATGCTTTCCCTGCTACTGCGTCACCTCCAGTGGTTGCAACTGGTGCTGCTGTGGCAGTGGCAGTTGCTGCTGCTGGTGGAGTTGCTTGTGAAAATGAAGTTAAGGAGATAGTTAGCAGAAACGCTAAACTGAAGATTATTTTCCTTGAAATCGAATTATGGTTACCCACTTTTTTCATATAAATTTGTAATTATCGACTACGATTGTCTTGATTTTTTCTGAGTGTTTTTCAGTTAAAAATCGACACTTTATTAAAAACCTGCACAAAAATACGACTTAAGAACTATTCTCAAAACCTTAAATATATCTTAAATATCAATTTATATTAATTCTAAATAATGTTTTCGCTTTTGTTTGATTTTATAAGTTTTACATTTGTATAAAAATCAAATCATTATGTTCTATTATTCAAAATCAAAACTGTTTTTGGCTATTTGTTTCTTTATGTTTCTAACTCAAAAAAGCATGGGGCAAGTGGCAAAAGTAACCGTTAGTCAAGACCCAAAGTTTGAACAGCTCTTAAACGAAAAAAGAAGAATAAACAGTTCCATTACCATAAACGACCGCTACAAAATTCAGATTTATAATGGCGATACAGAGAGTTCTAAAAAAGCACTAACAGATTTCAAAAGAGAAAATAAAGATATGGATGCCACAATAGTTTTCAGCACGCCATTGTATAAAGTATGGGTTGGCAATTTTAAAACCCGAATTGATGCCGAAAAAAACCTCAACGATTTGAAGAGTAAGTATCCAAATGCGTTTTTAATTAAACCGAATAAATAAATCACAATTGCGCAGTTGAATATGGTTACTTAAAAATAAACCATATTCATTAGCGGCGCGGGTATTATTCCGCCTTTCTTAAACAGTGGTATCATTCAAAATGATTTGACTTTGTTTGAACAGCTGGATGCTATTGAGTCAAATATTACTAACGTTTTGCGCCGCGTGTCTGACCTAAAACGCATTTGTGGTAGTGAGGGA
>JAYVNT010000247.1:0-6006 GCA_043758285.1 Flavobacterium sp. | reverse complement strand
CTTTCATTACTTTAGTAACCGCAGCGATTGAATCGTTTCCTTTTAGATTTATTAACTTGACACCTTGGGTAGCTCGACCCATTACACGTAAATCTTCGATTGCCATTCTAATGGTTAAACCAGATTTATTGATAATCATTAAATCATCAGCGTCAGTAACAGCACTTATCGAAATTAATTTTCCTGTTTTTTCAGTGATATTCAATGTTTTCACTCCTTTTCCGCCACGATTTGTAATTCTGTATACATCTTCTCCGTCATCGTCAACTAATTTGGTTCGTTTTCCATAACCGTTTTCGGTCACTACTAAAATTTGAGAATCATTAATATCATCCTTATCAACAGTAACCATGCCAATTACTTCATCGGTTTCGTCTTTCAACGTAATTCCACGCACTCCAGAAGCTGTTCTTCCCATCGGACGTGTTTTAGTTTCTTCAAAACGAACCAATTTTCCTGACTTAACTGCTAATATAATTTGGCTTTCACCATTGGTTAACTGTGCTCCTAATAATTCGTCATCCTCTTTAATAGTAATAGCTGCAACTCCGTTAACTCTTGGCTTAGAATATTTATCCAAAGATGTTTTCTTAACCTGACCTTTTTTGGTAACCATAATAAGATTATGGCTGGTTGTATAGTCTTTATCTTTTAAATCTTGAGTGCAAATAAATGCTTTTACTTTATCATCGCTTTCGATGTTAATAAGGTTTTGCAACGCTCTTCCTTTGGCGGTTTTGCTTCCTTCTGGAATTTCATACACACGCATCCAGAAACATTTTCCTTTTTGAGTAAAGAACATCATGTACTGATGATTGGTGGCAACATACATATGTTCTAAGAAATCCTGATCTCTTGTTCCAGCACTTTTTTGTCCAACGCCACCTCTATTCTGAGTTTTGTATTCTGTAAGATTCGTACGTTTGATATAACCTGCGTGCGAAATGGTGATTACTACATTTTCATCGGCAATTAAATCTTCGATACTTACATCGCCACCAGAATATTCAATTAGCGATCGACGTGCATCTCCATATTTATCTTTGATTTCGATTAATTCTTCTTTAATCAATGCCATTCTCAAATCTTTGCTTGCCAATAAATCTTTTAATCCTTGGATTAATTTCATTATTTCTTCATATTCAGCTCGCAATTTATCTTGCTCTAATCCTGTCAATTGACGCAAACGCATTTCAACAATTGCTCGGGCTTGAATATCGGATAAGCTAAATCTCTCGATTAATTTTGCACGAGCTTCTTCACCGTCTTTCGAAGAACGAATCAAAGCAATTACTTCATCAATATTGTCCGAAGCAATAATTAAACCTTCTAAAATATGGGCTCTTTCTTCTGCTTTGCGCAATTCAAATTGTGTTCTTCTAACCACAACTTCATGACGGTGTTCAACGAAATAGTGAATCAAATCTTTTACGTTCAACATTTGTGGTCTTCCTTTTACCAACGCAATATTGTTTACACTGAAAGAAGATTGCAATTGTGTGAACTTATATAACGTATTCAAAACCACATTCGGAACTGCATCACGCTTCAATTCATAAACGATACGCATTCCAGTTCTATCCGATTCATCACGAATATTGGATATACCTTCAATCTTTTTATCATTAATCAAATCGGCGGTTTTCTTAATCATGTCCGCTTTATTGACCTGATATGGAATTTCCGTAACGATGATAGCTTCTCTACCGTTTGATTCTTCAAAACTTATTTTAGCTCGAATAACAACTCTTCCTCTTCCTGTTTTGAAAGCTTCACGAACACCTTCCATACCATAGATAGTTCCTCCTGTTGGAAAATCTGGAGCTTTGATATGGGTAATTAATTCATCAATTTCTATATCGTTATTATCAATATATGCTAATGTGCCATCGATAACTTCTGTCAAATTGTGTGGTGCCATGTTGGTTGCCATACCAACTGCAATTCCGGATGCTCCATTTATCAATAAATTTGGAACACGGGTTGGCATTACTGTTGGTTCATATAACGTATCATCAAAGTTCAATTGAAAATCAACTGTTTCTTTGTCAATATCTGCCATAATGTCTTCCGACATTTTTTTCATTCTGGCTTCAGTATATCGCATCGCCGCAGGACTATCGCCATCAACAGAACCAAAGTTACCCTGACCGTCAACCAATAAATAACGTAAACTCCATTCTTGCGCCATACGAACCATAGCGTCATAAACTGATGTATCTCCGTGTGGGTGATACTTTCCTAAAACTTCTCCAACAATTCTTGCGGATTTTTTGTGGGCAGATTTTGAAGTAACCCCTAAGTCATACATTCCATATAAAACCCTTCTGTGCACTGGCTTTAAGCCGTCACGCACATCAGGTAGTGCTCTTGATACAATAACTGACATCGAATAATCGATGTAAGCTGATTTCATTTCATCTTCGATGTTAATCGGAATTAACCTTTCTCCGTCAGACATATAGTATAAATTATTTAATAAAAATTAGTTCAATTTCAAAACGTGCTAATATAGAATAATTAAAAATTTCAACACTTTGTTTTACTCACAAATTTCAATGATTTATTAACAAAATGAGTGATTAAATTACCTACGCTATTCATAAATGAAATAAGCTTATTCGGAATTAGAATATGGCTATTTGAAATTGAAATAGGGTTATTTAGAATTTACATTGTGCTATCCGTATTACGGATAGCTCAATGTAAATTACGGATAGAGCTGTTCGTACTTTACATAGTGCTATTCGTATTACCAATAGTGCTGTTCATACTGTAAATAGGGCTCTTCATACTTTACATAGGGCTATCCATAATACGAATAGTGCTGTTCATACTGTACATAGGGCTATCCGTATTACGGATAGTGCTGTTCGAAGTACAAACGTTTAAAAAAAATGAACTACTATCCAATCCCAATTTTCAAAATAATAAATTTTGTGAAAGGGATTTTTATTTACAATAGCATAAATGGGTAAATTATACACTAATTTTTAAACTATAAATCTCAACAATTTATTAACAAAATGAGTGCTTTTTTTGGTTGATAAATTACTTGTATAGCTACTTTTTTTATTGGCTTTTTTTTCGTCTATTAGCTGACAGTACTTTTAGTCGGAATGATTTTTGTTAAAATCATTTGTAATAACTAAATTTACATTACCTATTATATATTATGGATGATAATTTTTCACCAAGAGTAAAAGACGTGATAACCTACAGTAAAGAAGAAGCTTTGCGTTTGGGTCACGATTTTATTGGTACAGAGCATCTGATGCTTGGCATTTTGAGAGATGGAAATGGTAAAGCAATTACCATACTGAACAATCTTTCTATTGATTTGGAACATTTGCGAAAGAAGGTCGAAGTGTTAAGTCCAGCAAATCCAAATGTTGAAATCAGTAACGAAAAGAAAAATCTACACTTGACTCGTCAAGCGGAACGCGCCTTGAAAACTACTTTTCTTGAAGCAAAAGTTTTTCAAAGTACGTCGATAAGCACAGCACATTTACTATTGTGCATTCTGAGAAATGAAAATGATCCAACAACCAAACTATTGCATCGTCTGAAAATAGATTATAATGTAGTTAAAGAACAATATTTAAATATGACACCAAGCGAAGAAGATTTTAGCGATAATTTGCCAACAAACGAATCTTATAATGATGACTCAGGACAAGATGACAGTTTGAAAGAAGGCAGTTTTAATAATCCGGCGAACAAGACCAATAAAAAATCTAAAACACCTGTTTTGGATAATTTCGGTCGAGATTTAACCGAGATGGCTGAAGAAGGTAAACTCGATCCAGTTGTGGGTCGTGAAAAAGAGATTGAAAGAGTTTCTCAAATTCTTAGTCGAAGAAAGAAAAACAATCCGTTACTAATTGGTGAACCTGGTGTTGGTAAATCTGCCATTGCCGAAGGGTTAGCCTTGCGAATAATTCAGAAGAAAGTTTCTCGAATTTTGTTTAATAAAAGAGTAGTGACTTTAGATTTAGCTTCATTAGTTGCTGGAACAAAATACCGTGGACAATTCGAAGAAAGAATGAAAGCTGTGATGAACGAATTAGAAAAAAATGACGATATCATTCTTTTCATTGATGAAATTCATACTATAGTTGGTGCTGGTGGCGCAACAGGTTCACTTGATGCTTCTAATATGTTCAAACCGGCTTTGGCAAGAGGAGAAATACAATGTATTGGTGCTACAACGCTTGACGAATACCGACAATATATTGAGAAAGATGGCGCACTAGAAAGACGTTTCCAAAAAGTAATTGTAGAACCAACATCAGTTGAAGAAACGATTACCATTTTGAATAACATCAAAAACAAGTATGAAGATCACCATAGCGTAACATATACAGATGAAGCGATTGAAGCGTGCGTAAAATTGACTAACAGATACATGTCAGAACGTTTTCTTCCAGACAAAGCTATTGATGCTTTAGACGAAGCTGGATCAAGAGTTCACATCACCAATATTGATGTTCCAAAACAGATTTTGGAACTAGAACGCCAATTGGAAGAAGTGCGCGACTTGAAAAATTCGGTAGTTAAGAAACAGAAATATGAAGAAGCAGCAAAACTTCGTGATGATGAAAAACGTTTAGAAAAAGACTTAGCCATTGCACAAGAACAATGGGATGAAGATTCTAAAAACAATCGTATTCAAGTTACCGAAGATAATGTTGCCGATGTTGTATCGATGATGACTGGAATTCCCGTAAATCGAATTGCACAAACGGAAAGTAATAAACTAGCCAAGCTTCCTGATTTAATTAAAGGTAAAGTAATTGGGCAAGATGAAGCCGTGTTGAAAATTTCTCGTTCTATTCAACGTAATCGTGCTGGTTTAAAAGATCCAAATCGTCCAATTGGTTCGTTCATTTTCTTAGGACAAACTGGAGTTGGTAAAACACAATTAGCCAAAGTTTTAGCTAAAGAATTATTCGACTCTGAAGATGCTTTGATACGAATTGACATGAGCGAATACATGGAAAAATTTGCCATTTCGCGTTTAATTGGTGCGCCTCCAGGATATGTTGGCTATGAAGAAGGCGGACAATTGACCGAAAAAGTAAGAAGAAAACCTTATTGTGTGGTACTTTTAGACGAAATTGAAAAAGCGCATCCTGATGTTTTCAACATGATGTTGCAAGTATTAGACGATGGTTATCTAACTGATAGTTTGGGTCGCAAAATCGACTTCAAAAATACTATTATCATCATGACTTCTAATGTTGGCGCACGCCAATTGAAAGATTTTGGGCAAGGTGTTGGATTTGGAACGGCTGCAAAAATTGCACAAGCTGATGATAATTCTAAAAGCGTTATCGAAAATGCTTTAAAGAAAACTTTTGCTCCCGAATTCTTAAACAGAATTGATGATGTTATCGTGTTCAATCCTCTTGAAAAACATGATATTGATGTGATTATCGAAATTGAATTAAAAAAATTATTTGGTCGCGTTGAAGAATTAGGATATAAACTAAATCTTTCTGATAAAGCCAAAGCATTTATTGCTGATAAAGGATTTGACAAACAATTTGGTGCTCGTCCTTTAAAAAGAGCAATCCAAAAATATGTTGAAGATGCTTTAGCGGAAGAAATAATCACCTCAAAAATTGCCTCAGGCGATGCCATTTTTATGGATTTAGATGAAGCTACTCAAGAGTTGACTGTAGTGATTCATAAAGCGGAAAAGCCAACAAGTTAAATAGTTTTATTTTTATATGAGCCACGAATTCACGAAGTATTAATTAATTTAAAATTCGAGAGTTCGTGGTTTTTTTATTTTAAAAGAAATCATGAAAAACAAATATCTTTTAATTCTTTTTTTTGTGGCAATGATACTGGTTATCATTGGAGCTTTATTTAAAATCATTCACTTTGAATACGCAGGGATAACAGGAAATACTGTATTATCCATTGGGTTATTGTCTGAAACAGTAGTTGTCTTTTTATTATTATTCAAGATTACAAAGGATAAAAAATAAGATTTTT
>JAYVNT010000246.1:0-6019 GCA_043758285.1 Flavobacterium sp. | reverse complement strand
AGGTGAACTATTTGTTATTTAAGATTTCTTTATAAATAACAATTTCTTTTTTTAGATCCTTTATTTCTTCTTCTTGAAGTTTGATTGTTTGTTGGAATGAGGTATTGTTTGCATTTTGAATAGCTGGGGGAAGTTTTTCAATTAAATCAGCAAAGAGGTTGTGTTCGATGGCAATGCTTATTTTCCAAATAATTTTGGTTTGTAGTGATGGTTGTTCAAAGTAGCCGTTCATGACGGGTTGTTTAATGTTTATTCTTCTGCATACTTCTGCGAATGTTAGTTTTTTTTCGAGTATTCTTTGTTTTATTAAAGAACCCATGTGTGGAAGTGTATTCATGGTGCTGTTTTTTAGAATTATGTTTACTAAATTTAGTATAAAGCTAAATTATTTTATTTTAAAAGTAAAACATTTTATTATTACCCTAATTAAAATTATTATAACCCTAACTTATTTTATGATAAAAGTAACACAAATTATGATAACCCTAAGCTATTTTATTATAAAAGTAATACAAATTATGATAACCCTAAATAATTTTATTAAAACCCTACTATATTTTATGATTACCCTACTTATTATTGATTTACAACTATTTGAAAATAATAAAAATTTCAATAGTAGGTATAAATAGTAGGTATAAAAAAACCTCTCCAATGGAGAGGTTTAGATAAGTGTTTTTTAACAAATATTAGAATCTGTAACCTAAACCAATATTAATACCAACATTTTTAAAAGAACCACCATCATTACTAATGTTAGCTAAACCTAAGTTGTATCTAGCATCAAACATTAATCCGCTTGACAACTCATAACCAGCTCCAATTCCTAAACCATAATCCAAAGATTTTACAGCATCTTTAATAGTGTCATCACCACCAGCTTTAAAAGCAATTTCTGGACCAGCTTGCAAACTCAACCCTTCAATTACATAATACTTAGCCATGATAGGAATTCTTAGGTAATTAATTTTAGCATCTTTAGCTCCTTCAATAGAATACAATAATTCTGGTTGCACGTGGAAATTTTCAGCTACAGCGAAGTCTACTAAACCACCAACGTAGAAACCTCCATTAGCATCACCTGTTATATCACCAGTAAAGTTAGAACTAGTGTAACCCGCTTTAACACCGAATTTCATTTCACTGTCACTACCACTACTTTTTTTGTCTTGTGCATTAGCTAATGCTGCAGTTAAAACAACTGCCATTGTTAAAATAATTTTTTTCATGTTTGTTTAATTTTAAAATTAGTAGGGCAAATATATTACTATTTAATTAGTGTCCAAATTTTATTAATAAAAAAACCGCGCCAATGGCGCGGTTTAAATGTTTATGCTTTAAATCAATTATAGTTTGTAAAGTAAACCAAAAGAGATTGAAGACATATCAAGACCTAATTTAATTTTATCTGTTTTCTCAGCACCGTTTCCTCCGTTATCATTAGATGAATAACCGAAACCACCCCACTCAGAAGTGATAGCAAAATCATTAGATACAAAATAATGTAATCCTAATGGAATTTTAAAACCAATTTCTTTACCTGTAGCACTTGCATTACCTACTTCAAATTTAGTTGAGGTGTAAGATATTCTTGCTCCAAGAGAAAGAGAAAATTGGCTTGCTGGAGTCCAGAAATATTTAACACCTGCACCAATTCCAAAACCTGTTGTTTTTACATCTACCCCAGGAAATTGTGCTGTTGTGTTGTCTGTCCCTGATGTGTAAGTCAATTGTCCTTCAATTGCAACGTTGTCAGTTAAAAAATAACCTAAACCAGGAGCTAATGTGAAACCATCTGCTTTGCTATTTCCAGTTTTATCACTAGAAAACGCAGCCGTACCAGTTAAATACAAATCTCCATTTGAAAATCCTGGTCCTCCAGTACTCTCTTTTTTGTCTTGTGCATTAGCAAACGTCAACGCGAATACTGCAGCTACTGTTAAAATAATTTTTTTCATGTTTGTTTAATTTTAAAATTAATATGAACAAATTTATAAGTATTACTTCTCAAACTACTCAATACATAGTTTGAGTTGTTAACATTTTTATTAACAAAAAATGAATTTAACACTTTACTTTTCAGTGTTTTAAACATTATCTATTCTATTAACCATTACAACTAGCATTTGTAACATGGCTTATTTCATCCTACTTAGAGCAGTTTTCATATACTATTTGTGTGTTTTTTAGATAAAGCTAATTGTGTTTTTAATTGGTTTATTTCTATTTTTACACAAATAACTATTCAATGAAAATTATTATTATTAATGGCCCAAACCTTAATCTATTGGGAAAACGCGAACCCGAAGTATATGGTACTATTACCTTCGCAGATTATTTTCGAGAGCTTAAACAAAAATATAGTGCTTTAGAATTGGATTACTACCAAAGTAATATTGAAGGCGAACTGATAGATAAAATTCAAGAAGTGGGTTTTACTTATGATGGTATCGTTCTTAATGCAGCGGCTTATACGCATACTTCTGTTGGTATCGGCGATGCTGTGAAAGCAATCACAACTCCCGTTATTGAAGTCCATATCTCTAACACTTTCTCTAGAGAAAATTTCCGGCATCAATCTTTTATTTCTCCTAATACCAGTGGAATTATCATTGGCTTTGGTTTGAAAAGCTATGAATTGGCGGTGCAATCGTTTTTGTAAATAAATGTATTGTCAAAGAAAATACGTTGTCATTTCGACAAAGGAGAAATCACATATAATAATTCAGGTAATGAAATTTCTCCTTTGTCGAAATGACAAATCAGATTAAAAATAAAAATCTCTATATATCTCAGTGTAACCTTATATATAAACAAACCATGAAAAAAATCTTTGCCTTAGCTTTACTTTTATTCTCAATTTCTAATTACGCTCAAATAAAAGGAACCGTAACCGATGACAAAGGAAATCCTTTACCGTTTGTAAATATCTTTGAAGAGAACACCTATAATGGAACAACTACAAATGATAAAGGAAAATTTACCTTAACAGTAAAGAATGAAAACCCGACAGTAATCTTTCAGTATTTGGGTTACAAAACCATAAAGAAATCAATTACTAAAAATCAGTTTGCTGAAAATTTAACCATCATATTGGTGGAAGAAAATATTACGTTGAAAGAAGTGGTCATCAACCCGAAAGACAATCCGGCTAACGAAATAATTAGAAACGCGATTAAGAACAAAAAAGAAAACTCCGAGAAAACCGCACGTTTCAAAGCTGATTTTTACTCTCGCGGTATCATCAGATTGAAAGATCTCCCAAAAACTATCATGGGACAAAAACTTGATTTGTTTGATGAAATATTAGACTCAACAAGAAGCGGTATCATTTATTTATCGGAAACGGTTTCAAAAATCACGTTTCAAAAACCAGATAAAATGAAAGAAGTTATCGTGGCATCAAAGGTTAGTGGCAACGATAATGGTTTTAGTTTTAACACGGCGGGTTCAACCGTGTTTGATTGCTATGAAAACTATCTTCCGTTTCAAATCAATGTCGTATCGCCTATTGCTGACAATGCATTCAATTATTATAAATACAAATTTGAAGGTTCTTTTTTTACCGAAAACCGACAACAGATTAACAAAATAAAGGTAACTCCGCGTCGAAAAACCGAACCCGTTATGGAAGGTTATATCTATATTGTTGACGATACGTATGCTATTTATGCTACCGATTTATCCATAAAAGGCAATCAAATGCAATCGCCAGCCATTGATAATCTGATCTTGAAACAAAGCTATAGCTATAACGCTGTGAACAAAATTTGGGTAAAAAATACCCAAACTATCGATTTCATAGCAGGACTGTTGGGCATCAAACTAAACGGACGATTCACCTATGTATATTCTAATTTTGAATTTTCCAACCAATTTGAAAAACGAACCTTCACGAATCAAATCTTGTCGTTTCAAGACAATGCTAACAAGAAAGAAGATGCCTTTTGGAACACTTACCGTCCAGTACCATTGACCGAAGAGGAAACCACAGACTATCTCAAGAAAGACATTTTGCAAACCAAAAAAAAATCCAAAACCTATCTTGATTCTATAGACTCTAAACACAATAAGTTCAAAATTATGGATGTTTTGAGTGGTTATAGTTATAAAAATTCATTCAAAAAATACACTTTAGAGTATGATGGCCCATTGACTTCTGTTTCCTTTAATACCGTTCAAGGTTGGCGTTTAAACGCTGGATTGTCCTATACAAAACGTGATGAAGAGAAACGCACCTTTACCAGAATTGGGTCTAAGTTTGACTATGGTTTTTCGGAAAAAAAGATACGAGTTACCGCAAATTTTACACACAAATTCAACAATATAAACGATAGTTACATCGCCCTAAACGGTGGAAGTGCAGCCAATCAATTCAATGGAAACAATCCAATTTCTAATGTTGTAAACACCGTTAGCACCTTGTTTTTTAAGAACAATTTTATGAAATTGTATGAAAAGAATTTTGTTTCCACCTCTTTTGGAAGAGAAATTGTAAATGGCATCACTATAAATCTAAACGCAGAATATTCTGAGCGAAAACCACTGTACAACACTACTGATTTTTCTGTTATCAAAAATGACGATTTGTATACATCCAACAATCCGCTTTCGCCAGCTGATGAGACGTCAGCGGCTATAAGCAAACATAATTTGGTAAAAACAAATGTATTGATGCGATTCAATTTTGGACAAAAATATTTATCACGACCAGACGGAAAATACAATATTCCGAATGATGATTACCCATCCATTTCCATTGGTTATGAAAAAACAGTTGCCGCCACAGCTAAAAATTATGAATACGATTTTATTGCTGCAAGAGTGGCATATGATTTGACTTTGGGCAATAAAGGCACATTGCAAATGATTTTCAAAGCGGGTAAATTCTTCAATGCCGACAACATTTCCTTTGTTGATTACAAACATTTCAACGGCAATCAAACCCACATTGGACAAGCAGACAAGTATACTAATGTATTTAATTTATTGCCTTACTATGCCGCGAGTACCAACAATAGCTATAGCGAAACCCATATTGAGCACAACGACAAAGGATTTATCATGAATAAAATTCCGTTGTTGAAACTCCTGCAATCGCAATTGGTTTTGGGTTTTCATAATCTTGCGGTTCCCTATAGAAAGCCGTATCAAGAGTTCTCTGTAGGATTGGATAATCTTGGTTTTGGTAAATTTCGCCTGTTCAGAATAGATTATGTTCGTTCCTATCAAAACGGCTATCTGGGCGATGGCGTTGTCTTTGGGTTGAAATTCTTGAATGTTTTGGAATAAAAATTAATACTATGAAACAATTTTCGATTTTACTTTTGTTTGCTAGTCAATCTTTATTGGCTCAATATAATTTTAGCAAATTAGATGTTGCTTTAGAAAACGCGCATCATAATTTGAGCAAAAATATGGTTACGCTAGTCTACAAAGATGGCAAACTCGTTTATAAAAAAGAGGAAGGAAACTTTACTATTGACACTCAAGAACCCATTGCTAGCTGCAGCAAATGGTTAACAACGGCTTTGGTAATGACGTATATTGATGAAGGAAAACTTTCATTAGATGATAAAGTGAGCCAGTATCTTCCGCTTTTCAGAACAAACGGCAAAGAGAATATCACCATTAGACAGTGTTTATCACATCAAACGGGCATTCATCAAGAGCCCGTAAAGCTCTATAAATTGTTAACCCAAAAGAAATACAAAACATTAGAAGACGAAGTCAATGATTTTGCTACTGCACGGAATTTAGATTTCGATAGCGGTTCGGGATTTTATTATGGAACAGCCGGTATAAATATTGCTGCACGAGTTGTAGAAGTAATAGCCAAGAAAGATTTTATTTACTTGATGGAAAGTCGAATTTTCAAACCATTAGAAATGATCCATAGTAGTTTCAAAAACAATGGTGCTCCTAATCCTTCGGGAGGTGGCGTTTCTAGCGCAGGAGATTATATGAATTTTTTAATAATGCTTTTAAACAATGGCGAATTCATAGGACAAAGAATTCT
>JAYVNT010000245.1:0-6055 GCA_043758285.1 Flavobacterium sp. | reverse complement strand
TTTACTACCGCCAATACCAATGCTATTGCGGCTATCAATGGTTTTGCTGACTATTTGGAAAAAGAAAAATTACCTAAAGCGAATAACAACTACGCTATTGGCAAAGATAATTATCAAAAAATGTTGCTTTATGGCGAAGACATCACCATGTCGGCAGACAAGATATTAGAAATTGGAATGAATGAATTAAAAAAAGAGCAAGCATCTTTTAATGCGGCAGCAAAAATCATCAATCCAAACAAAAAACCAGTTGACGTGTACAACGACCTGCAAAAAGAACACCCAACAGCAGCTAGTTTAATTCCGGATGCTACAAAGAATTTGGAAGCGGTGCGTCAATTTCTAGTTGATAAAAAAATAATAACCATACCATCTGAAGTGCGTGTGAAAATAGAAGAAACACCCCCTTTTGCTCGTGCTACCAGCACGGCTTCAATGGACACCCCGGGACCATTTGAAACTAAAGCTACTGAGGCGTATTATTACATCACACCCGTTGACCCAAAATGGACACCAACGCAACAAGAAGAATGGTTGGCACAGTTTAATTATTACACCACCGATATCGTGACGATACACGAAGCGTATCCGGGGCATTACACTCAGTTTTTGCATTTGAATGCTTCGGGAGCTTCCAAAATTCAGAAAATTTTTGGTAGTTATGCCTTTATTGAAGGTTGGGCGCATTACACCGAAAAAATGGTTGTTGATGCAGGGTATGGCAATACGGGTGATCCTATTAAAACTGCCAAATACCGTATGGCACAATCGGGTGATGCGCTATTGCGTATTTGCCGTTTGTGTGTGTCTATCAACATGCATTGCAAGGGCATGAATGTTGACCAAGCTACCAAGTTCTTTATGGACAATTGGTATCAAGGCGACAAACCATCACGTCAAGAAGCGCTTCGTGGGACTTTTGATCCGGGTTACTTGTTTTACACCTTGGGTAAATTACAAATCTTAAAACTACGTGACGATTATAAAAAACAAGAAGGCAGCAACTATAGTTTACAAAAATTTAATGACGCCATGCTCGATAATGGTATGCCTCCTATTCAAATCATGAGAGAGCTATTGTTGAAAGACAAGAAAAGTTGGTCTGAGATATTGTAATTGGTTAAGATTTGTCGCTTCCACATGCAATCAGATTTGCATTAGGGAACTAAAAAAGAAATGCTTATTTGATTTTGCATCTTTTAAGTATCATATAACCAACTTTAATAATGTGTGAATAGTGTAATTTATTTGTTTACATGTGTAATGGTGGTGCTTAATTACTAGACTACTTTTATATGACTAACTATAAAAAACTATATTATGCCTTTATTAAACATTCTTATTGTAATCATTGTGGTAGGTGTCTTGCTTTGGCTTGTAAACAGCTACATACCTATGGATCGAAAAATTAAAAGCATTTTGAATGCTGTGGTAGTTATCGTTCTAGTTATTTGGCTTTTAAAAGCGTTTGGTATATTTAGCTCGCTGAGTGATGTACATGTATAACATTTTTCATTTCACAACGCTAACTTAGGTTTAGGTTGTAAATTGAGCCATTAGTTTTTATGAAGAGCATGCGACTTAATTGTTTGCATGCTCTTCTTGATATAGAGGCAATTCAGTCCTGGTGTTATTACTACTCCAATATCCTAAATTCTAAATCCCTATCTTTGCGGCAAATTACAAGCGCAATGAATACCTTCGAGCAATTCAATCTTCCTAAATCATTACAAAAAGCAATCGATGAATTGGGATTAACAACTCCAACACCCATACAGGAGAAATCCTTTTCGGTGATTATGTCGGGTCGCGATATGATGGGTATTGCACAAACCGGAACGGGGAAAACCTTTGCTTATTTGTTGCCTATTTTAAAACAATGGAAGTTCGTTGCTACCGACACGCCTAGAATTGTAATTCTGGTGCCAACTAGAGAATTGGTAGTGCAAATAGCAGCCGAAGTAGAGAAGCTAACACAATATATGTCGGTGCGAACTTTGGGCGTTTATGGTGGTGTGAATATCAACACGCAAAAAACAGCCGTTTATAAGGGTATTGATGTTCTAGTTGGAACACCAGGACGCATCATGGATTTGGCACTGGACAACGTAATTCGTTTTGACAGTATACAAAAACTGGTTATTGACGAGTTTGACGAGATGCTAAACTTAGGCTTTAGAACTCAGGTTACTTCCATCCTATCGATGTTAAAGAATAAACGTCAAAACATTCTCTTCTCAGCCACCATGACCGATGAAGTGGATGATATGCTTGAAGACTACTTTGATTTTCCAGAAGAAGTTTCATTAGAAAAATCAGGAACGCCATTAGAGAAAATAGAACAGTTGGGGTATTTTGTCCCTAACTTTTTGACGAAAGTCAATTTGATTGTGGCGTTATTAAAAAACGATTCACTAGAACGCGTTTTGCTTTTTGTGAACAATAAAAAAACCGCTGATATATTGGCTGCCCAGTTAGAAGAACATTATCCGGAACAGTTTGGAATTATCCATTCCAACAAATCTCAAAACTATCGTTTGCAAACGATGGCAACGTTTCAAGCTGGCGAAATCAGAGGGATTGTAACCACAGACGTTATGGCAAGAGGTTTGGATATCTCAGATGTGACACACGTTATCAACGTTGAGTTTTCAGAAGTACCAGAACAATATATTCACAGAATTGGTCGTACGGGTCGTGCCGATAAATCAGGTATTGCAATTAGTTTGATTGGTCCACAGGAACAGGAAATTCAGATAGAAGCAGAAATGCTAATGGAGAAAGAAATCACGATTTTACCACTTCCCACTGAAGTTGAAGTAGCTACTCGTCTATTGGAATTTGAAAAAGACAAAAAGAAATTGAAAGTCATTTTGAAAACCAACAAGCTTGAAGGTGGCGCATCATTTCATGATAAAGCAGATAAAAACAAAAAGGTTAATCTTGGTGGACCATCAAAAACAAAGAAGAAAACCGGAACTTCGGTTAATAGAAATATTTTGAAAACCCGCGCTGCGAAAAAGAAGAAGAAATAATTGATAGTTGATAATTGATAATTGATAATTGATTGCTATTTTTGACAAACTTTAGATTAAATGCAGTTTAAACACCCAGAAGTCCTTTATTTTCTCTTCTTATTGGTAATCCCAATTCTGGTTCATTTATTTCAACTGCGTCGCTTCAAGAAAGAATATTTTACCAACGTACAATTCCTAAAAGAACTTTCAGTACAAACCCGTAAAAGCTCCACCATCAAAAAATGGTTGTTGCTTTTGACACGTTTATTGTTGCTTACCTTTTTGATTTTAGCTTTTGCTCAACCTTTCTTTTCTGCCAAAGACAGCAAAAAGAATACGAACGAAATGTATATTATTCTGGACAATTCGTATAGTATGCAAGCCAAAGGCAAAAAAGGAGAATTGCTAAAACGTGCTGTTCAAGACTTGCTAGAACATACTCCAGAAGCACAGAACTTCTCTTTGATTACTAATTCTGAAAATTATTGGAACACCGATATTAAAGCCATTCAAAAAGATTTGCAAGACTTGAAATACAGTGCTTCGGCATTTCGATTGGATAATTTGATTGCTAAAGTCAATGCTCGCAAATCAGCTTTCAACAAAGATATTATTGTGATTACTGATGGTGTTGGTTTAGAAACCAATCAAACCAAAAGCTTTAGAAAAGAAGATAACGTTTATTTTGTCATTCCTAAAGCGGAACAAAAGAACAACATCGCCATTGATAGTGTTTACATTCAGCAAACCTTGGAAAACTTTTATGAAATAGGTGTTAAATTATCAGCAAATGGTGAGGAATTTAAGGACATTCCGATTGCATTGTACAACAAAAATAAACTGGCTGCTAAAACGTTGATTAATTTTAATGATAATAGTAAAGTTCAAACTATTAAATTCACAATTCCGAAGGAAGATTTTAATGGCTATGCTTCGATTACAGATAAAGGTTTGGCTTATGACAATACGTATTATTTTAGTATTTCCAAACCAAGTAAAACCAATGTCATCAGTATTGGCGATGCCGATAAAAGTAATTTCTTGGCGCGAATCTATACGAATGACGAGTTCAACTACAACAACTTCCCAATAGCTAATTTGGATTATAATTTGTTGGAAAAACAAGATGCAATTGTGCTGAATGAACTCAAAGACATTCCGCAGGCATTACAAACTACGCTCAAATCATTTGTAACCAAAGGCGGAAACTTGGTTATCATTCCTGCGCAAGAAAACAATGTAACTGCGTTGAATTCGTTTGTAGCGAACTTTGGTGCGCTGCAATTCAAAGCGGCTACACAAGGTGAAAAGAAGGTAACTAAAATTAATTTCAATCATCCATTATTAAATTCGGTATTTGAAAAGAAGATTGATAATTTTCAATATCCAACGACAAAATCAGCATTCGGATTAAATAGCACAACGCCATCAATATTAACTTATGATGATCAAAGTACGTTCTTGACTTCGTTGCCTAATGATTTATCCTCTGTATATGTTTTTGCAGCACCAATCAACAAAACGAATAGTAATTTTCAAAACTCGCCACTGATAGTTCCAACGTTTTACAACATGGCGCAAAATGCTCAAAAAACGGGTGTCAATGCCATTGTTATTGGCGAAAGCCAACCTTTTGTAGTGGATGCATTATTATCAAAAGATGAAATTCTAACGATAAAAAACAATACTGAAAGTTTTATTCCTGTGCAACAATTGTTGAATACGAAAGTGAAAATGACTTTTGGTGATAGTCCAACAGAAGCTGGAAATTTTGGTGTCTTTAACGGAGGAAATTTGATGGAAAACATCAGTTTTAATTACAATAGAACCGAAAGCAATTTGACGTTAGTTAACCCTGACGCAGCTGCAAATTTCAAAGAAATTGACGATGTTGAAACGGTATTCAATACCATTCAAACTGATAGAACCGATACGCAAATCTGGAAATGGTTTGTGATTTTAGCCCTACTCTTTTTAGCATTAGAACTACTCATTCAAAAATTTGTAAAATGAACCTAATCATACGAAAAGCTACTATTGTAGACCCACAAAGTCTGTTTGATAATCAAACGGTTGATTTGAAAATTACCAATGGGAGCTTTGAGAGAATTGGAACATCATTACCAAAATCGGATACACATCAAGAGTTTCAACACGAAGGTTTACATATTTCACAAGGTTGGTTTGACACCAGCGTTTCATTTGGTGAGCCAGGTTTTGAAGACAGGGAAACCATTACCAACGGATTAGATGTTGCCGCTAAAAGCGGATTCATTGGTATTGCGCTACAACCCAACTCCTATCCTATTATAGACAACCAATCGCAGGTTCATTTTGTAAAACAAAAAGCTACTGGTTTTGCAACAGAGCTATTCCCGATTGGTGCTTTGACTAAAGCTAGTGAAGGAAAAGATATGGCAGAACTGTTTGATATGAAAAACGCTGGCGCGGTTGCTTTTGGCGATTATAACAAGAGTTTGTCCAATGCTAATCTGATGAAAATTTGTTTGCAATATGTTCAGGATTTTGATGGATTGGTGATAGCGTTTTCTCAAGATGAAACCATCAAAGGAAATGGTGTTGCGAATGAAGGCATTGTTTCGACAGGATTAGGATTAAAGGGAATTCCCAACTTAGCGGAAGAACTAATCGTTGCCCGGAACCTATTCTTATTACAATACACTGGCGGAAAATTACATATTCCAACCATATCAACCGCTAAATCAGTAGCGTTAATTAAGGATGCTAAAAAGAAAGGATTAAACGTTACGTGTAGTGTTGCGGTGCATCATTTGGTTTTAACGGATGAAAAGTTGGAAAGTTTTGATACCAGATATAAAGTATCTCCACCACTGCGAACTGAAGAAGATAGAAAAGCATTACTAAAAGGTGTTTTGGACAACACTATTGACTGCATTACAAGTGACCACAATCCGATAGATATTGAAAACAAAAAGATGGAATTTGATTTAGCTAAAACTGGAACGATTGGTTTAGAAAGTGCTTTTGGTGCGTTGCAAACTGTATTATCTTTAGAC
>JAYVNT010000244.1:0-6065 GCA_043758285.1 Flavobacterium sp. | reverse complement strand
CTAATGTTTTTCTAACTGCCGATTTAAAGTAGCATAATTTCTACGAATCTGAAAATCATATTGTTATAGCAGACATTGGACACTTTGAAAGTGAAAGATTTACAAAAAATTATATTGTTGATTTTCTTAAGAAAAAAATCCCTAATTTTGCAGTCAATTTTTCGGAAGAAAATACAAATCCTGTTAAGTACTTATAAAATATGGCGACTACAAAAGAACTAAGTGTTGAAGACAAATTAAGGGCTATTTATGACCTTCAAATCATAGATACAAGAATTGATGAAATCAGAAATGTAAGAGGTGAATTGCCTTTAGAAGTGGAAGATTTAGAAGATGAAGTTACTGGTTTAAGCACTCGTTTAGATAAATTAAAAAGTGATTTAGTACTTATCGAAGAGCAAATCAAAACTAAGAAAAATAATATTGACAATCATCAAGCTGCAATAAAAAAATATACGGTACAACAAAAAGATGTTCGTAACAATAGAGAATTTAACTCGTTGACGAAGGAAGTAGAATTTCAAGAATTAGAAATTCAATTGGCAGAAAAACAAATCAAAGAATTAAAAGCTTCCATCGAACATAAAAAGGAAGTTATTACAAATTCTAAAGAAAAATTAGACCAAAAAACTACCCATTTAAAACACAAAAAAGCGGAGTTAAACGACATAATGTCCGAAACTCAAAAAGAAGAAGCTTTTTTGACCCAAAAATCAGGGGAATATGAAGCTCAAATCGAAGAAAGATTGTTAGCCGCATACAAAAGAATTCGTTCAAGTGTTCGCAACGGTTTAGCCGTTGTGTCAATAGAGCGAGGTGCTTCAGCTGGTTCCTTCTTTACCATTCCACCACAAACACAAGTAGAAATTGCTGCTAGAAAGAAAATCATCACCGATGAGCATTCAGGAAGAATTCTAGTTGATGCTTCTCTAGCAGAAGAAGAAAGAGCAAAAATGCAAAAACTATTTGCTCACCTATAATATACTAATCCCGATATTCTCGGGATTTTTTTATGCAAAAAATTCAATATTTCATCATTACAAAATCATTGGGAATTTATCTAAATCTACTTAGTTATTTTAATTTAGAAAAAGCTAAAAAAAGAGCCTACCAACTTTTTAGTCAACCTAGAAAAGGTAAACTTTACAGAAAAAGATTACCAAAAACACTGCAAAATGCAACGCTAGAAACTTTTCATTACAATAATGAAAAATTCCAAACTTACATTTGGCAAGGAAATCAAGAAATAATTCTTCTAACTCACGGCTGGGAAAGCAATTCATCCCGATGGAAAAAAACGTTAAACTATCTGAAACCATTAGGAAAAACGATAATAGCTATCGATGGTCCAGCTCATGGTTTAAGCGATGGAAAAGAATTTAATGCACCAAAATATGCAGAGTTCATCAATGTTGTAACTCAAAAATACCAACCCAAAACGATAATCGGTCATTCCATCGGTGGTGCTGCAATTGCTTTTTACCTTAACAAATACAAAAATTCGATCCTCGAAAAAGTAATTCTGCTTGGTTCCCCTTCTGATTTTAAAATTTTGAGTAATAATTTCATAAAGCTTTTAAGTTTAAATGATAAAATCAAAACAGAATTAGAAAATTATTATCACAAAAAATTCAATATTCATATCGATGATTTTTCAGGTCATATATTTGCCAAAAACTTTACTCAAAAAGCTTTCATCGCTCATGATACTCAGGACAAAATTGTCCAAATTGATGAAGGCAGAAAGTATGCCAGCACATGGAAAAACGCAACCTACATCGAAACAACTGGTTTAGGACACAGCATGCATGATGCCGATTTATATCAAAAAATTATAGCTTTTATTCTTGGAGCGTAAACTTTTAGCTTACTTGTTATCAATTTTACTTATGTCTGTTACAATTTTTTTGCTTTTTTAACCCCAAACTTTTGGTGAGATTTCATTTTCCTATCACACCGAACCCAGTCGAGGTGTGCCAATGCATAATCAAAAAAAGATTTTTACTTCCCTCAGAGCTAAATAGTAATGGCATTGCAGTTTCAGTAATCTAAAAAACTGAAAATCAATACAACCAAAAAAACACTTTGTCTATAATGTATTTTTTTTACCATTTCTCTAAAAAAAATTCAATTCGACAATAAAAATTTCCTATTTTTAACAAAACCAATACTAATTGCTTTCACTAATTATTCCCAATCATGAAAATAGATAAAATACAAGCACTTCGCGGACCAAATATCTGGAGTGTTCAACGTAAAAAGCTAATCCAAATGCGTCTTGATTTGGAAGAAATGGAACAATTTCCAACCAATAAAATTGATGGCTTTCGTGAACGAATAGAAGCTATGTTTCCAACAATGATTGAGCACCGTTGCTCTGAAGGTACACGCGGCGGTTTCTTTTCACGGATAGAACGTGGTACTTGGATGGGACATGTTATTGAGCATATTGCTTTAGAAATTCAAACCTTAGCCGGAATGGAAACTGGTTTTGGAAGAACACGTGAAACCAAAACTCCAGGAATATATAATGTAGTT
This sequence comes from Flavobacterium sp., assembly GCA_043758285.1. Classification (GTDB taxonomy): domain Bacteria; phylum Bacteroidota; class Bacteroidia; order Flavobacteriales; family Flavobacteriaceae; genus Flavobacterium. The sequence continues at coordinate 3,527 of JAYVNT010000244.1, read as the reverse complement.
TTTAGCTACACTGAAGAAAATGTTGGAATGTTTGCTGCCGAAAGTGCTGTTGCCATTGCCGAAGCATTAATCGCAGGAACAGAGTATAACCTAGAAAGTGATATACAAAAAATGCGTGAAATTAGAGAACGTGTTCGTCTTGGACCATCAACAGGAAGTATTGTTGAGGAAGCGGTGGCAAGAGATATTCCTTGGATTAGATTAGGAACAAATTCCTTAGTACAACTAGGTTACGGTATCAATCAAATGCGTTTTCAAGCAACGATAACATGCAAAACAAGTAGTATTGCCGTTGACATTGCCTGCAATAAAGAGCAAACTAAAAAAATGCTCGATGCGGCTTCAATTCCTGTTGCTAATGGCGGTATTTGTGTTGACGAAGAAGATTTAGCAGTTGTTATCAAAAAAATTGGTTATCCGATTGTCTTGAAACCATTAGACGGAAATCATGGAAAAGGTGCATCTATAAATGTACTTACCTGGGAAGATGCTGTAGCAGGTTTAGAATATGCAAAAAAATATAGTCACCGAATTATAGTTGAAAAATTTATAACAGGTTATGACTTCAGGGTTTTAGTCATTGATAATAAATTAGTAGCTGCAGCAAAACGCGAACCAGCACATGTAAGAGGCGATGGAACACAAAACATCCAACAATTAATTGATGAGACCAACACAGATTCACGCCGTGGCTATGGACATGAAAATGTATTAACCCAAATTGATGTTGATAGAGATACCACTGATTTATTAGAAAAATTAAATTATACATTAGAAACAATTCCTAAAAAAGGAGAAGTAGTTTATCTTAAATCTACGGCAAACTTGAGTACAGGTGGAACATCCGTTGATGTAACAGATATGATGCATCCAGAAAATATTTTCCTTTGCGAAAGAATTTCACGTGTTATAGGATTAGATATTTGCGGTGTTGATATTATGGCAGAAAATCTAACCCAACCATTGAAAGAAAATGGCGGTTGTATTTTGGAAGTGAATGCTGCACCGGGATTCAGAATGCACTTAGCACCATCCGAAGGATTGCCTAGAAACGTTGCCGCACCAGTTATTGACATGCTTTATCCATCAGGAAAACCAAGTCGTATTCCAATTATTGCCGTTACTGGAACCAATGGAAAGACAACTACTACGCGACTTTTAGCTCATATTGTAAAAAATAATGGATACAAAGTTGGTTTCACCACATCAGATGGAATTTATGTACAAAACCACATGATGGAAAAAGGAGATACAACCGGACCAATGTCTGCCGAGTACATTTTGAAAGATCCAACAGTAGAATTTGCTGTGCTAGAAACGGCTCGTGGCGGAATTCTTCGTTCTGGTTTGGGTTTTAGTCGGTGTGATATAGCCATAATTACCAATATTCAAGAAGACCATTTGGGATTGAGCGACATTCACAATTTAGACGATTTAGCTCGTGTAAAAAGTACAGTTGTAAAAAGCGTTAAGAAAGATGGTTGGGCAATTTTGAACGCCGAAGATGATCAATGTTTAAAAATTGCTAACGAATTAAGTTGCAATGTGGCTTACTTCAGTTTGGATGAAAACAATCCAAAAGCAAAACAGTTTTCTAAAGAAGGGAAAATTGTTGCCGTTTATGAAAATGGATTTATTACCATCAAAAAAGGCGAATGGAAAATGAGAGTAGAACGTGCTACTCACGTTCCTTTAACCATGGGTGGAAAAGCCAGATTTATGATTGCTAATGTATTGGCAGCCACTTTAGCTAGTTATTTAAAAGGTTTTAAGATTGAAGATATTAGTCAATCATTACAAACTTTCATTCCAAGTGCTGCTCAAACGCCTGGAAGAATGAATATATTTGAGTTCAAAAAATTCAAAGTACTGATTGATTTTGCGCATAATCCATCAGGATATAAAGGCGTGGAAGAATATTTAGGGTCAGTTGAATCTACAAAAAAAATAGGTATTATTGCTGGTGTTGGTGATCGTCGCGACGAAGACATTAAAGAATGTGCTGCTATCGCGGCGAGAATGTTTGACCACATCATCATCAGACAAGAGAAATATTTACGTGGTAGAACGGAAGAGGAAATCATAGGTTTGATTATGGAAGGAATAACCGAAAGCGGTCGAAATGTTACTCATGAGATTATCCCAAAAGAAGTAGAAGCTATCAAACATGCTATTGACACTGCCGAAGATGGCAGTTTCATTACCGCTTTGAGCGATGTTGTGACTAATGCTATTAATATTGTTCAAGAATATTTAGATAAAGAAAGTGAAGAATCATAACTAAATCAAAAGACTAAAATCCCAAGTTTTACTATAATTTGGGGTTTTTGATTTCCTAAACCAATGAAAAAACTAAACTTACTTTTAGACCAATTAGAATCTCTTATTAAAGAATATGAGAAAATAAATCCTGCCGTTTCAACATCAACTATTGGCTGGCAGATTGACCATTCTTTTCTTGTAATAAATACTGTGGTTGATCAAATTAAAAAATCCAATCCAAGTAATTACAGATGGAAGTTCAACAAAAATCGGTTTTTGGTTCAAACCATTTTAAGAAAAATTCCAAGAGGAAGAGTAAAAGCTCCAAAATCTGTTCAGTCATTTGAAGAAATTTCTTTGGAGTATTTAAAAAATAAATTGGAAATCACCCGAAATAATATTGCAGAATTGCAATCACTTGAAGCTAAAAATTACTTCACACATCCTTTCATGGGTGATTTAAATTTAAAAAAAACGATTGATTTTTTAGCACTTCACACTAAACATCACCTTACTATTATTGAAGATATTTTAAAGGTTTCTTGATTATGTTTTTTGCGGTTTCTTTCTCGCAGCTGGAAATAAAACGTTATTTAATATCAAACGAAACCCAGGTGAATTGGGATGTAAGTCTAAAACTGTTGCCTCATCTCCTACTCTATGCTGGTAATCTTCCGGATCGTGACCACCATAAAATGTGAAGAAACCTTTTCCTTTTTGTCCATGAATATAACGCGCCTCGTCATTCAATTCGTTTTTACCTAAGATCAATACATTCGACTTTATCAAACTAGGATCAAAAGCGGTTGTTTGTCCCATAAAACCTTTAACCAATTGGGTGTGATTTTGACATAACATACTAGGAATAACATCCCATTTTGCAGAGAATTCCATTAATGTGAAATAATCTTTTTCAAATGGGATTCTTCGTTTTTCAGTCATATCAATATCCGAGAATTCATAATGATCTGGTTTTCTATCCAATATAAAATCTTTGAAAGCAAAAGTTTTTGAGTAATCAATCTTGGATTGGTAATTGGGTTCACTATCATCTCCATCAAACATTGGTTCGCAAATATCAACACCGTCAGCAGCTAAGGCGATATCAAAACTATCAGTTGCTGAACACATGGCAAACATAAATCCGCCGCCAATTACAAAGTCTCTTATTTTCTTGGTTACAGCCAATTTATCTTGAGAAACTTTAGCAAAACCTAATTTTGCAGCCAATGCTTCGGCTTCTTTCTTTTGTTCAATATACCAGG
>JAYVNT010000243.1:0-6084 GCA_043758285.1 Flavobacterium sp. | reverse complement strand
ACTGATTGGTGGTGGCACTCCCAAAACAACTGTTCCTGAATATTGGGGAGGAAATATTCCTTGGCTTTCTGTTACAGATTTTAATACTGGAAAGAAATATTGTTTTGATGCCGACAAAAAAATTACTGAGAAGGGTTTAAAGGAAAGCAGCACAAAAATGTTGAAGAAAGGGCAGATTATTATTTCAGCGAGAGGAACAGTAGGAGTTATTTCCATGCTTGGAACAAATATGGCGTTTAATCAATCCAATTATGGCATTGATGCTAAGAAAGAATTGACTTCAAATGATTATCTGTATTATTTATTGAAAGTTAACGTTCCTCAATTTATCTCAAACTCTTATGGTGCTGTCTTTGATACAATAACAAAAGAGACTTTTGAACACATCAAAATTTTACTTCCTTCTCTTCCCGAACAAATCCAAATCGCCTCCATCCTCAGCAGCTTAGATGATAAAATAGATTTACTGCACCGCCAAAACAAAACTTTAGAAGCATTGGCTGAAACGCTTTTCAGGCAGTGGTTTGTGGAGGAGGCAGAGGAGAGTTGGGAAACAATTAAAGTGTCAGATGTTGCTACAATCAACAGCAAAACCATTTCAAAACGTTTTACATTTTCTGAAATTGAATATTTAGATACAGGTTCAATTACTAATGGAATAATTTCAGGATTTCAAACCTTCAAATTATCTGATGCTCCAAGCAGAGCACAACGAATTGTGAAGGACAACGATATAGTTTACTCATTGGTAAGACCTATTCAGCGGCATTATGGGTTATTGCATGGTGTTAAACCAAACACTATTTCATCAACAGGTTTTTCAGTAATTACTTGCAATAATTTTAGCCCTTACTTTATTTATTTACTTCTTACCAGAGATGAAACAGTTGAGTATTTTGATATGTTGGCGGAAGGTTCAACAAGCACCTATCCTTCTTTAAAACCATCAGATATTGCCAACTTTGAATTTCTAAATCCACCTAAGAGTAAATTAAAAGAGTTTTCAGATTACACTTCTGATGCTTGGAAAAAAATAAACTCAAACTCAAAGCAAATCAAAACACTTACTCATCTTCGTGATACACTTTTACCTAAGTTGATGAGTGGAGAAGTGAGGGTGTCTGAACTATGATTTATGTGATTAAATGATTACTATGATTAATAAAATGAAAAGTGAAGCAAATCATTCAATCACAAAAATCAAAAGAATCATAGTTCAGACAATAATCAATCACAGTTAAGACAAAAAAATGACAGCCATGATTGACGAAAAGTACAAGTATTCTGAATTGACATCCAAAATAATCGGGTATGCAATAACTGTTCACAAAGCTTTGGGCAATGGTTTTCAGGAAGTGATTTATCAAAGAGCATTAGAAATTGAAATGCGGTTGGCAGGGATTGAATTCAGCCGTGAATTTGAAATGCCGATATTTTACAGAGAAGTACAAATAGGAACAAGAAGAGTTGATTTTTTAGTTGAAGGAATTATTTCAGTTGAGTTAAAAGCAATCACAAAATTAGAAGATGTTCATTTTGCACAAGCGATTAATTATCTTGAAGCATATAATTTAGAAATTGGGTTACTCATTAATTTTGGTGAAATGAGTTTGAACTTTAAACGCCTCACAAATAAAAAATATAAAACCGTCTGAACTATGATTTTTGTGATTGAATGATTACGGAGAAAAAGTAAAATAAGAAATCATGGCAATCACAAGAATCAAACAAATCATAGTTCAGACATTCAAAAGAATCATAGTTCAGACAATTTACAATGGCAATGAAAAGAAACATAGCAACGGAAGGTTTCAATGAAATATTGCTTTACACTACACCCAATGGAAATGTAAAGGTTGAAATCTATTTGCAAAATGAAACCATCTGGCTTACACAACATAAAATTGCCAACTTGTTTGGAGTAGACAGAAGTGTCGTTACAAAACACTTAATCAATATTTACAACGAAAGGGAACTGGATAAAGAAGCAACTTGTGCAAAAATTGCACAAGTTCAAACTGAAGGCAACAGAGAGGTTACCAGACCAATAGAGTTTTACAATTTAGATGCAATCATTTCCGTAGGTTACAGAGTTAACAGCACACAGGCAACCGCATTTCGCATTTGGGCAACGGAACGGTTAAAAGAATACATCATCAAAGGTTTTACAATGGATGATGAACGGCTGAAAAATCCGAACAACCTTTTCGGTAAAGATTATTTTGAAGAACAACTTGCCCGTGTTCGTGACATACGCAGCAGTGAAAGAAGGTTTTATCAAAAAATTACCGACATCTATTCTTCTTGCAGTGCCGACTACAGCAAGGACACAGATATTACCCAAAAATTCTTTGCAACGGTTCAAAACAAATTGCATTGGGCAATGACAGGACAAACCGCAGCCGAACTCATTTCTTCAAGTGTTGACAGCACAAAAGAAAACATGGGGCTGACAACCTGGAAAAATGCACCCAAAGGAAAAATCAGAAAGACAGATGTTGGCATTGCAAAAAATTATTTGAACGAAAAAGAATTGAACGGCTTAAATCGAATTGTAACCATGTATTTAGATTTTGCCGAATTGCAGGCAAGCAAAGGCGTTGTGATGTATATGAAAGATTGGATAAAAAAGTTAGATGCTTTTCTGCAATTTAATGAATCAGCAATTTTGAAAGATGCAGGTAGAGTTACTCATGAAGTTGCATTGGCATTAGCCGAAAAAGAGTTTGATAAATACAGCATCATTCAGGATAGACTTTTAGAAAGTGATTTTGACAGGGAAGTGAAAAGTTTAAAACGAAAAACGAAAAGTGATGAGTAAATCCATCCTGAAAGATAAAAGTTATGCATTTGCTATTCGGATTGTAAAGTTGTCGCAGTATTTGCAAGCAGAGAAAAAAGAGTATGTGTTGAGCAAGCAAATATTAAGAAGCGGAACTGCTGTTGGTGCATTGATAAGAGAAGCAGAGTTTGGGCAAAGCAAAGCTGACTTTGTTAGTAAAATGAGTATTTCTTTAAAGGAAGCTAATGAAACCGAATATTGGCTTTGCATTTTAAAAGTTACAAATTACATGGATGAAAAATTATTTCTCAGTTTACAATCCTATTGAAAAGAACTGATTGCTATGTTAGTTTCATCGGTAAAAACGGCTAAAAGTGAAAAGTGAAAAACTAAAAATGAAAAATTGTCAAATTATCAATTGGAATAATCAAATAAATTGTGAAATCAATTTTTCACTATTCACTTTTCATTTTTCACTTCAATGAAACCCATTACCGAAAATATTATTGAAGAATCAGCGATTGAAATTTTGCAGTCGCAGGGATGGGAATATACCAACGGCAAAGAAATTTCTCCCGAAGGGCTTTTTTGTGAAAGAGACAATTACAGTCAGATTGTTTTGGTAAATCGTTTACGCAATGCCATTGCCAAAATCAATCCCGAATTCCTTTAGATGCACAGGAAGTCGCCATTCAAAAAGTATTGCGGATTGCTTCACCGGATTTGTTGCATAACAACGAGGAGTTTCACCGTTTGTTGGTTGAGAAAGTAAAAATTCCTTATCAGCAAAACGGATATGAAAGAAGCCATGAAGTTGCGTTGATTGATTTTGAAAACACAGACAACAATCAGTTTTTAATAGCAAATCAATACAGCATCATTGAAAACAATCAGAACAAACGTCCTGATGTTTTGCTTTTTGTAAATGGCTTGCCCTTGGTGGTTATTGAATTAAAAAATGCAGCCAGTGAAAATGCCAACATCAAAAGTGCTTATCAGCAAATACAAACCTACAAAGCTATCATTCCAAGCTTGTTTACTTACAATGCCATTTGCATCATTTCAGATGGATTGGAATGTAAAGCAGGTAGCGTTTCGGCAGACCTTAGTCGTTACATGACTTGGAAAACATCAGACGGAGTAAAAGAAGCATCACGATTTAAGCCGCAGTTAGAAACCTTGTTTAAAGGCATGTTACAGCCGTCAACACTTTTAGATTTGGTTCGGAATTTCATTGTATTTGAAAAATCTAAAAAAGAAGATGCTAAAACGGGTTTGATACAAATTCAAACCGTAAAGAAATTAGCCGCTTACCATCAGTATTACGCTGTAAACAAAGCCGTTCAATCTACAATAAGAGCTTCGGGTTTTTCTCTCCACCCTTCGGGGGCAACCAACGGTTGGGAACATGGTTCGGGAGGGGGGCTTGGCGATAAAAGAGGCGGTGTAGTTTGGCATACACAAGGTTCGGGTAAAAGTTTGAGTATGGTTTTTTATTCGGGCAAACTCATCACTTCTCCCGAAATGCGAAACCCGACTATTGTTGTTATTACCGACCGCAATGATTTGGACGACCAGTTGTTTGACACTTTTGCTTCTTCGGTTCAGTTGCTAAGACAAGAGCCAGTTCAAGCAGAAAATAGAGAGCATTTAAAAGAGTTGCTGAAAGTGGCAAGTGGTGGTATTGTGTTTACCACCATTCAAAAGTTTTTACCTGACAATAATAAATCAGTTTATGACCAACTTTCCGACCGTAAAAATGTAGTGGTGATTGCAGATGAAGCCCACAGAACGCAATACGGGTTTGAAGCAAAATTGATTGATGAAAAAGACAAAGAAACCAAAGAAGTAATCGGCAAACGGATTGCCTTCGGTTTTGCCAAATACATGAGAGATGCTTTGCCCAACGCTACCTATATTGGTTTTACAGGCACACCCATTGAAGGAACAGATGTAAACACAGCGCAGGTTTTTGGAAATTACATTGACCGCTACGATATAAAAGATGCTGTTGATGATGGTGCAACGGTTAAGATTTTTTATGAGAGCCGTTTGGCAAAAGTGAATCTCGATGAAGAAGGCAGAAGATTGATTGAGGAATTTGATAAGGAACTTGAGCAAGACGAAGAAGTAACCGAAAAACAAAAAGCCAAAGCTAAATGGACAAAACTGGAAGCTATTGTTGGAAATTATGAACGAGTGAAAAATTTGGCAAAAGATATTGTTACCCATTTTGAAAAACGGCAAACCGTATTTGAAGGCAAAGCAATGATTGTAGCCATGAGCCGCAGAATTGCAGCAGACCTTTACAAAGAAATTATTGCAATAAGACCCGAATGGCATAATGATGATATGACCAAAGCTGTTATCAAAGTGGTAATGACAACCAACAGTGCAGACGGTTCTGAAATTTCAAAACATCATACAACCAAACAACAGCGAAAAGATTTATCTGAAAGGATGAAAGACCCATCTGATGAATTGAAACTCGTAATTGTTCGGGATATGTGGTTGACTGGTTTTGATGCTCCATGCTTGAATACGATGTATGTGGACAAGCCAATGAGAGGACACAACCTGATGCAAGCAATCGCAAGGGTAAACCGGGTATTCAAAGACAAGCCTGGCGGTTTGATTGTGGATTATTTGGGCATTGGAACGGATTTAAAAAAGGCACTTTCATTTTATGGCGAAGCTGGTGGAAAAGGCGACCCTGCAGAAAACATTCAAAAAGCATTTGAAATATTCAAAGAGAAATTGGAAGTCATTCAGCAAATGTTCAATGAAGACAGTGCAGCAAGAAAAGACATTTTAGTAGAAGAACCCGAAGCCTATTATGAAAACAGCTACAAATTCAATTACAGAAGATTCTTTGCAGTAAATGCACAGGAGAAACTTTCTATCATTCTGCAAACAGAAGAACATATTTTAGGATTGCAGAACGGAAAAGAAAGATTTATCCGAGAAGTAAGTCTATTAAGTCAGGCACTTTCTCTTTGCATTACCAAAGATGAAGTTCAACCCCATTTACCCGAAGTAGCATTTTTTCAAGCAGTTAAATCAATGTTAGAAAAGTTTGACTCACCAACTGGTGGAGGAAGAACAGATTTAGAAATTGAAACCGCCATCAAACAAATTGTTGACGAAGCATTGAGCAGCGATAAAGTAATAGACATTTTTGAAGCAGCAGGAATTGATAAACCTGAAATTTCAGGATTGGAAATTCTTTCAGATGAGTTCTTGAAAGAAGTTGAAGGAATGCAGCATAAAAACCTTGCCATTGAGTTGCTAAAAAAGATTTT
>JAYVNT010000242.1:0-6116 GCA_043758285.1 Flavobacterium sp. | reverse complement strand
TTCCTCTGTCGGTATATTTATCGGTAATAAAAATGCCTCGTGTAGGCAGAATTAAGTTTTCTTTTTCAGCAAAAAAATCATCAGTGGCGTATAAAACCTTTCCACCTAATCGTTCTGCGGCTAAATCGGTAAGCGCTGTAAATGCTGGTGATTCCTTTATTATCTCGGTTACTTTTGCAAAAGCCATTGTCCTTTATTTTTGTTTTCTATTGATTTATTGCGAAAAACAGTCGCACCATTTACTATCGTTTCTAGCACTTTTCCGTTTAAGTTTTGCGCAATATATGGACTTATTTTATATCTAAAAAAAATGTCCTCTGCTTTTACTAAATCGATTTCGTCTGGATTCCAAATCACGAAGTCTGCATCGTTCCCAATTTTGATTGTTCCTTTGGTTGAAGCTTTGATAAAACTTGCAGGTTTTGAAGTCACTAACGGGATAAATTGTTCCAATGACATCGTGTTTTTCATTGCCGTCCACGAACCAGTTAGTAAGAACTGAATTCCTGCAATTCCGCCCCAAGCTTTCTTCAAATTTCCAGTTTCAATCTCTTTGATATTTGGTGGTGCTGGCGAATGATCCGTAGTAATAAAATCTAAAATACCCGAAACAAAAGCTTTTTTTAATTGTTTATTATTGGCGCGTTCACGTATTGGTGGTGCACATTTGTAAATACAGTTTCCGTCTGGAATATCTTCAGCATTGAAGAAAATATATTGGGTGCAGGTTTCGGCTGTTATTGGCAAACCTTCTTTTTTGGCAGTTTCAATTTTGGATAACGCTTCCGCTGATGAGACGTGAACAATATGAACCGGGCAGTTATATTTGCGACACATTCTAATCATCAAATCAATCGCATCGTTTTCCCATTTCTTTGGACGGCTTGCTAAATAATGCTGATAGCTTGTTGGATTGTTGTCAAAATCGCAATCTATTTCGGTGTCATATAATTCGCAATGCGCTAATAGCGGAATGTTGTGTTTGGCGATAATCGGCATCGCTTCATCTAAATCTTTTTCGGTGACATTTGGAAATTCATCAATACCAGAATGTGTTAGGAAACATTTCACACCTACAACTCCTGCTCGAATCAAAGATTCTAAATGTTGAGAGTTTCCGGGAATCAATCCTGCATAAAAACCAACATTGACATTCATTTTGCCTTTTGAAGCTTCCAGTTTTTGATTAAGCGACTCTAAAGTCGTCGTCACCGGACTCGCATTCAAAGGCATATCGATAATGGTTGTACTTCCGCCAGCTGCTGCTGCTTGTGTTCCTGTTTCAAAACCTTCCCATTCGGTTCTTCCGGGTTCGTTGATATGAACGTGAACATCAATAACCCCAGGCATAATGACAGCATTACCAAAATCCTCGGCATCAGCTGATTTGCTGAAATCAATGGCTGTAATTCTGTTGTTAAAAATTATTGTGGCTGGTTGTAGTTTGTTTTCAACCCAAACTCTGGTACTGTATATTTTTCTGTCGTGCACTGTAATTTATTTTGGATTTGCTAATTTGGCAAACGTACAAAGTTAAAGATAAAAAGTTAATTTTGACAAGTCATAAAAGCACATAATGGTTTTAGATTTTTATAAAAAAGTTCAGGAAGTTCTCCAATCCGAAAAGCGATTGGTGCTGATGGTTGTCATTGCCAATGAAGGAAGTAGTCCGGGTCGAAAAGGTTTTAAAATGTTGGTAACGAAAAATCAAATGTTTGGAACCATTGGTGGAGGAATTATGGAACATAAATTGGTGGAATATGGGCAATCATTATTGGACAAACCAGTATTCGAGCCATTTGTGAAACACCAAATCCACGACAAATCAGCTGTAAAAGATCAGTCAGGAATGATTTGTTCTGGTCAACAAACAATTGCGTTTTATGATATTACGGCTAACTTTCTTCCGCTTGTGAATAATATTCTAACTGAAAAGGATTTTGGTATCACTTACTCCAATCTAGGAATTAATATTTCTGCTGAAGATACAGAATGGAGTTTTACAGAAACCAATTCGCTGGCGCAAAAAGTTTACATCATCGGCGGTGGACATGTTGGTTTGGCATTGAGCGAAGTACTGTCGCGTATGGATTTTGAAATTCATATTTTAGATCATCGAGAGAATTTGAATACGATGTTAGCTAATAATTTTGTTACGACAAGTCAAATCGTTGATTTTTCAGCAATTGGAAATTACATTCCAGAAGGTAAAAATAGTTATGTAGTGATTATGTCCTTTGGCTATAGAACAGACGATGTGATTATTAGGCAACTAATCAACAAAGATTTCAAATATATCGGTCTGTTGGGAAGTAAAGAAAAGATTGCAACTTTGTTTCAAAACATGATTGCGGATGGTTTTGATAAAGACCGAATTTCCATAGTGTATGCGCCAATTGGTATCGATATCAAAAGCGAAACTACTCAGGAAATTGCGATTAGCATTACCGCTCAATTAATCAGAGTAAAAAACCAGAGCCGATGATTTCAGTTGAAGTAGCATTTTCCATGCTTGATAAACTGAACTATTCGAAAAGAGTAGTTGAACTTTCATTATTGGAAGCTCGAAATCATGTCTTGGCGGAAACAGTTTTTTCACCCATCAATATGCCGCCATTTCGGCAAGCTACGATGGATGGTTTTGCGATTTATTTATACGATTCGTTGCAGTATGAAATTGTAGGCGAAATCAAAGCTGGCGATTTTTTTACCAATGACTTAAAAGTTGGTCAAGCAGTAAAAATATTCACTGGAGCAGCTGTTCCTAGTTCTGCGCAAGCGGTTATTCAAATTGAGAAAGTTACTGTTACCAATTCCGATTTGCTGCTTCAAGAAAATATAAAACCCGAAACCAATATCCGTCAACTTGGCGCACAAATTTCAAAAGATGCTGTCGCTTTGGAAAAAGGAACTTTCTTAAACCCAGCAGCGATTGGGTTTTTGACTGGATTAGGTTTTACCAAAGTGAAAGTTTATCAAAAGCCAAAAATTGGAATTATTGTGACCGGAAACGAATTGATTACTGCTGGAGAAATTTTGACAGACGGAAAAGTATATGAAAGCAACGAAATAATGCTGCAATCGGCTTTATTTGATGCCAATTTCAACGACATTTTACTTTACAAAGTAAACGACGATTTTGAAAACACGAAAAACACACTCGAAAAAGCAATCACTGAAAACGATGTTGTACTAGTTTCTGGTGGCATTTCGGTTGGCGATTATGATTTTGTGGGCAAAGCTTTGGAAAGTTTGAAAGTGGAAACCTTGTTTTATAAAGTAAACCAAAAACCCGGAAAACCATTATTCACAGGGAAATTAGATGATAAAATAATCTTTGCCTTACCTGGGAATCCGGCGGCGAGTTTGACTTGTTTTTATGTTTATGTGTTGCCAACATTACAACGTTTTTCAGGAAACACTTGTTTATATGGTTCTCAATTGAAGAAAAATTTGGCTCACGATTTAACCGTTGATAATCCACGATGTCAGTTTTTAAAAGCGTCAATTGTTGCCGATGTAGTAACTATTTTGTTGCATCAAGATTCGGGAATGCTTACTTCTTTTGCGATGGCAAATGCTTTAGTATATTTGCCTAACGGAAATTATAAACTCCCAAAAGGAGAAAAAGTTTTTATCTATTTATTATGAAACACTATTTGCTAAAAATTATTTTATTGATATTATTGCTGAATTATTCTTTGAATGCTCAAAGAAAAATTAGTCCAACAACGTTTTTTACAATTTCAGGAAAAGTAATTTCTGAACAGATAATTACGGTAAAAAAACTCGATAGTTTTCCGAAGAAAGACATCAAAGATTTGATTATTTTTAACCACAAAGGAGAAATAAAAGATACCATCAAGAATATCAGAGGAGTTTTATTTAAAGAAGTTTTTTCTAAAACAACTTTTACCAACCAAAAACCAAAAAATCTAAACGAATTTTATTTTGTATGTTCGGCTTCCGATGGCTACAAAGTGGTATTTTCATGGAACGAAATTTTCAATTCTGAAGTTGGAAATAACCTTTATTTTATTACTGAAATGGATGGTAAATCACTTGAAGATTTAGAGCAAAGGATCATACTGCTTTCAAGTTCTGACATACAAAATGGAAGACGATACATTAAAGGTTTAGAAAAAATTGAAGTTAAACAAGTAGAATAAATAAAACATGCTCATCAACGAACTCCTTCAATCGCCATTATTTCTCTTTCTATTACTTATGGTGGCGTTTCTTTATGCTAGTGTCGGACATGGTGGCGCCAGTGGTTATTTGGCTTTGATGAGTTTGTTTGCATTTCCGATTGCATTTATGAAACCCATGGCTTTAGTGTTGAACATATTGGTTTCAGCGATTTCGTTTTTCTTTTATTATCGTGAAAAGAAATTTGATTGGAAACTCTTTTATCCGTTCGCACTAACATCAATTCCTTTGTCGTTTTTAGGCGGAATGATTACGATTGAAACGCATATTTATAAAATCATTTTAGCTACCGTTTTATTATTCGCTGTAGCCAGATTAGTCGGTTTGTTTGGAAAACAAAAAGGAGATTTAAAATCTATAAACATTCCACTAGCGTTATTTATTGGAGCCATAATTGGGTTTTTGTCTGGATTGATTGGTATTGGCGGTGGAATTATTTTGAGTCCAGTGATTTTATTTTTGGGTTGGACAGACATTAAAAAAAGTGCTGCGGTTTCCGCGTTATTCATTTTTGCGAATTCTATTTCCGGGCTTTTCGGATTTTTGTCAAAAGGAGGAACGTTACCAGTTTCTTCAGTATCTTTGATAGCGGTTGTTTTGATTGGCGGAATTCTTGGTGGTTATTTTGGAAGCAAAAAAATGAATAATCACGTGCTTAGAAATATCCTGGCTTTGGTTTTGCTAATCGCTATTTTTAAATTATACACTACTTAAATCAAGATGGAAATAACACTAAAATATTTTGGAATTATTGCTGATATTACTGAAAAAAGTGAAGAAACGTTTAGTATTGAAGAAAAGACCATCACCTTAAATTTGATACAATCAAAACTAGAAATAAAATACCCTAAAATACTGGTTATTAATTATTCAATAGCAGTAAATAAAAAATTATTACAAAATGATATTTTGTTAAAAAACAATGATATTGTAGCGTTATTGCCAGCATTTTCTGGCGGATAAAACAATAATGATACTGAACTGAATTCAGCATAAATGAAACGATACGAACGACAAATTAGTCTACCTGAAATTGGAATTTCTGGCCAGCAAAAACTTGCTGAAGCCAGAGTTTTGATTATTGGCGTTGGCGGTTTGGGTTGTCCCGTTTTGCAGAATTTAGCTGCTGCTGGAGTTGGTAAAATCGGAATTGTGGATGGTGATGTTGTCGAAGAAACCAATCTTCACCGGCAGTATTTATATACGTTGAAAGATATTGGAACGAAAAAAGATGTCGTGGCTCAAAAAGTAGTTTCAAAACAAAATTCAAATGTTGAAATAATCTCCTATTCAGAATATTTTATCGCACAAAATTGTTTTGAAATCGTTTCGAATTACCAAATTATTGTGGATTGCACGGATAGCATAGCTTCGCGCTATTTGATTAACGATGTAGCTGTCGCAAAAGGAATTCCGATGGTGTATGCATCCGTTCACAAATTTGAAGGACAACTTTCTGTTTTCAACTTTAAAAACGGACCAACTTATCGCTGTTTGTTTCCTGAAGGCGAAAATTTAGGAGCAATTTCCAATTGTAATGATTCGGGTGTTTTGGGTGTGTTGCCAACAATTTTAGGAGCAATGCAAGCCAATGAAGTTTTGAAAATTATATTGGAAATAGGTGATGTTTTGAGCGGAAAGTTACTGCTGTATTCTAGTTTAGATAATAGTTTTGAAATTATTGAAATACAAATAAATAACAATGACATTACTAATTTAAATTTAGACAAGGATACTGTTTTAGTAACTGATTTTTTTAAAGAAGTTGCCGATGAGAATTCATTGCTAATTGACATTCGAGAAACATTTGAAGAACCAAAATTGGATATGGAAAAAATTAAAAACATACCTTTATCGGAGTTGGATAATTTTTTGTTGAACATTAATAAAAATCAGAAAATTATTTT
>JAYVNT010000241.1:0-6133 GCA_043758285.1 Flavobacterium sp. | reverse complement strand
CATTAGCACTAGGGTTGCGTCTAATCGTTTCTGGTGCAATAGTCGTAATTCCTTGAACTCGCTTTTTGTTATTGGTGATAATTACATCATTTAATTGTTCCGCTTTATTAGTCATGACCACATGAAATTCAAAATTTTCATTGGGTTTTAATTGTAATGAAGCTGTTATATTTTTTAAAGCAATATGGGTGAATACTAAAACAATTTTTTGATTAGCCGGCACAACTAATTCATAAAATCCATCAGCATTGGTGGTAGCTGATTTTGTTTGATAACTAACGTTTACGTTTTCAACAGGTTTATTGTTTTCATCGAGAACAATTCCAGCAACCTTGGCGGTTTGATTTTGAGCAAAAGCAATGATACTTATGGTAAAAAAAAGGAGCGTAAAAAGGAAACTATTTGTTTTCAAATTATAGAATTAAGGTTTCTGACTTCTAAAAAATTGTGTTTCAAAGATAGTAGAATTTCCAACATTATCAGTAACTACAACTTTTAAATCGTTTTTTCCTTCGGAAACAATACCATCAGCGAAGCGATGAATTAGTTTTTTGGTTTTGGGTTCATACTCTAATAAAATCCATTTTTCATTCAAATAACCATTATAACTTTTGATGCCAGACAAATCATCGGAAACGATAAATTGCAAATAATCTTGCTTACTAATCCATTTGCCCTCCACGTTTTTATCGATTTTTATTTTTGGTGGAATAGTATCTTTCATCAATTGATAATCACCCAAATATTTGGTGTAAATAGTAAAATAATTTTTGTAGATTTTAGTATTATAATAGAAACCATTTTTTTCGTTTTTCAAACCAACAAACATTTTTTCTCTGTCTTTTACACTTGAAATACTATCTTCAAAAGTGATAGAAAAATTTAAAAATGCTGGAACACTATCGTCATGTAGTTTTAAAATTCCATTTTTAACCTCAAAATTCATATAAAAATCATCCAAGAAAGTATTAGCCGGGATAGTTACTGTCACATTTTCTAAAGAAAAAATGTTATCCTTTTTTGCTTTTACAAAATACTTTGGTTTCATAACCACATCTTTTTCTTTGGCTGGCAAATTAGAATATTGAATTGGAATAAATATTTTAGTGGTGTTTTCATTAAAATCTGAAACTTCAATTTTATAAGTTTGATTAATATTCGATGCCAAATTTATAATTCCATTATTAATTCCGGGTTTTATCAAACTTAACGGATACGGATTTTCCATAAATAACTTTTGAACACGCTGACCAAGTTTTTTGTATCGTTCATAATCTATCAAAGCATTAACATATCTAGTTTCGTCAAAAGAAAAAGTGTCAAATTGATAGTTAAAGGAAGATTTACCATTCAAAAAAGTTTGCACTTTGAATACACCATTGGCATTCCAGGATACATTATCAAAATCAGTTGTGGTAATTCCAAAGCCGATTTTTCCTGAGGCGGAAACTTTTTCTGCGATGTAAGTTCCATCGTCTTGAGATGTCAAACTCAAAAAAATAGCTTTTTTTGACTGATTTACCACTGAATTTTGATCTAAAGGATATACCCAAAGACTGTTAATTATAGGTCTTTTATCATCAGTGATGATAGTGTCAAACCCAAAGTACATTGGATTAATAATTTTCTCCGATTGTGTATCTCGAATTTCAAAATGCAAATGTGGTCCGTCAGAACCACCAGTATTCCCTGAGATTGCGATAATTTCTCCTTTTTTAACAATTAAAACATTGGGTTTAAGTTGTACATCAATTTCATACGATTTGGCTTTGTATTGCTCTTTTTTAATATATTTTTCAATTTCTCCGTAACCGGTTTGCAAATGCCCATAAACAGAAGTGTAGCCATTTGGATGTGTAATATAAATAGCTTTTCCATAGCCAACTTCAGAAATCTTGATTCTAGAAACATAACCGTCTGCAGCGGCAAAAACATTCAAACCTTCAACTTTTTGTGTCATAAAATCAAAACCTGAATGAATGTGATTGGGGCGAAGTTCACCAAAATTTCCAGAAAGTTGCAACGGAATATTCAGTGGTGAACGGAAATAATCTTTCGGATATTGAGTTTGTCCAAAAGAAAAAATGGAAAATAAAGATATAAAACAAAAATTTCTCATAAAAATTGCTTTGGCTAAGATAATAAATAGTGCGTAAAAAATTACAGCATAGTTGATAACTTGTAACTCCTTAAAAAACAAAATATTATAATTTCAAATCGAAATAGAAATAAATAATTGGCAAAAATATTGTGAAAACAAAATAGAATTCTAACTTTGTGAAGTAAGTAATGAATAAAAAATTCATGAGTGAAATTGCAGAAATAATTGATTCTCTTGAAAATAGAATTGTAAAACTTTATACTAAAATAATAAGTCTAGAGCAAAATTCTGTTTCTATAAAGAGTGAATTAGATAAATCTACAGTTGTGATTCACAACCAATCTGATGAGATTGCTTATTTGAAATCAGAACTTGAATCACTCAAAATGGCAAATTCATTATTAGGCGGTGAAGAAAATAAAAGAGATACAAAGCTTAAAATAAATTCATTAATCCGAGAGATAGATTACTGTATTGCACAGTTATCAGACTAAAAAAATGGAAGATAAGCTTAAAATAAAATTATCAATTGCAGACAGAGTTTATCCGTTAACGGTAGATTTGTCTCAAGAAGAAGGACTGCGAAGTGCTTCCAAAAAAATTGATGCGATGATTAAGCAATTCGAAGAAAACTATGCCGTTCGAGACAAGCAAGATGTATTAGCCATGTGTGCTCTACAATTTGCTTCTCAAGTAGAACAAAAGCAAGTTACCAATTCCATAGATGGGAAGGAAACTCTGGAACGATTGAAAAAGATTAATGATTTATTATTCGATTATCTCGAAAAAAAATAACGTTCTTAACATAGGATTACAACACTGCCTACATTAGATTTTTATTGGTAAACTCAACACTAACAAATTAAAATGAGCAAATCGTCGTTACTAAAGTATGCCACATAATTAGTGGAAACTTGACCAACGAGTTAGCTCAAAACTTGTCCTTTCGAGTTTATGCATACACCTAATGTGGGCTTTTTTTATACATAAACACAAACAAAAAAATGGGAACTATACTAATTATAATTGCGCTTATTGCTGGAGTTGCTGGAGGTTTTGGAATTGCTAAATTCCTCGAAAAAAGTAATATCTCCAACATGATTAAAAATGCTAAAAAAGAAGCCGCATCAATTTTAAAAGACGCCAATCTTGAAGGTGAAAACATCAAGAAAGACAAGCTGTTGCAAGCTAAAGAAAAGTTTTTGGAATTAAAGTCGGAACATGAGCAAGAGATTTTGAACAAAGACAAAAGAATTGCAGAAATAGAAAAAAGAACACGCGATAAAGAATCACAAATTTCAAGTGAATTAGCCAAAGCTAAAAAGGTAAATGACGATTACGAAGCTAAAACTATTGAGTATAATTCTAAAATTGAGTTATTAGACAAAAAACAACAAGAGATTGAAAAGCTGCATAAAAGTCAAGTACAACAGCTAGAAGTTATCTCTGGCCTTTCGGCAGAAGATGCTAAAGAACAATTAGTAGAAAGCTTGAAAGCGGAAGCCAAAACAAAAGCGATGTCCCATATTCAAGACACGATTGAAGAAGCAAAATTGACAGCACAGCAAGAAGCTAAAAAAGTAATTATCAACACCATTCAAAGAGTTGGCACAGAAGAAGCGGTTGAGAATTGTGTGTCTGTTTTTAATATTGAATCGGATGATGTTAAAGGAAGAATTATTGGTCGTGAAGGAAGAAATATCCGTGCGCTTGAAGCTGCAACAGGTGTGGAAATCATTGTGGACGATACACCAGAAGCTATTATACTTTCTTGTTTTGATCCTGTGAGAAGAGAAATTGCTCGTTTATCTTTACATAAATTGGTAACTGACGGAAGAATTCACCCAGCAAGAATTGAAGAAGTTGTGGCTAAAACGACTAAACAAATTGATGATGAAATCATAGAAGTTGGTAAACGTACTGTTATAGATTTGGGCATACATGGTTTGCATCCAGAATTAATTAAAGTGGTTGGAAGAATGAAATACCGTTCCTCTTACGGACAAAATTTATTGCAACATTCGCGCGAAGTTTCTAAGCTTTGTGGAATAATGGCTGCTGAATTGGGCTTGAATGTAAAATTAGCCAAACGTGCTGGTCTACTTCACGATATTGGAAAAGTGCCTGATGCCGAAAGTGATTTGCCACATGCTTTGTTAGGTATGCAATGGGCAGAAAAATTTGGAGAAAAAGAGGAAGTTTGTAACGCAATTGGTGCGCATCACGATGAGATTGAAATGAAATATTTGATTTCTCCGATTATTCAAGTTTGTGATGCCATTTCGGGTGCAAGACCAGGCGCAAGACGTCAAGTGCTTGATTCGTATATTCAAAGATTAAAGGATTTAGAAAATATTGCTTTTGGATTTAATGGTGTGAAAAATGCTTATGCAATCCAAGCAGGACGTGAACTCCGCGTTATTGTTGAAAGCGAAAAAGTGAGCGATGAAAATGCGGCAAGTCTATCTTTTGAAATATCTCAAAAAATTCAAACTGAAATGACGTATCCTGGTCAAGTAAAAATAACCGTTATTAGAGAAACTAGAGCGGTAAATATTGCAAAGTAATATAATAGCATTGTAATAATTATAAAAAAGCGACCAAATGGTCGCTTTTTTATAAGGCAAAAATTGAATTTAAACTTTCAATTGTCATTGGTTTGAGGTAGTAATCTTTGATATCCTCTTTAAATTCTTTGGCTCTATTTCTGTCAACTAAATTATCAGATGAACTGATTATATAGATACTTATTTCCTCTTTAAGGAATTTTTTCAATAGTTTGAATTCTTCTAAGAATTGCCAACCATCAAGAACTGGCATATTAATATCTAACAAAATTAAATCAGGCGTAGTTTCTCCGTTATTCAATTTACTTTTAATTCCTTCAATGGCTTCTAATCCATTTTCAAAAAAATCGGGACTAACATTTATATTATTGTTGAGTAATAATTTTTTTATGATGAAATGGAATATTTTATCATCATCAACTACGAAGACATTGTTAAACTTCATTTTTTTTAAACAGATTTGTGATTATTTTTTGTTGTTTTTTTGACCAAAACAAAAATACTTAAAAAATCAAGAAACTACATTTTCCTTGGATGAAATGTATTAATTATTTGTGTTAAGTGTTTTCTGTCCAAATGAACATAAATTTCTGTGGTAGTAATAGACTCATGCCCTAACATCATTTGGATGGAACGCAAATCAGCGCCGTTCTCAAGTAAGTGTGTTGCAAATGAATGTCTTAATGTATGAGGACTTATGTTTTTTTGTAAATTAATTTTCATTGCCAAGCGTTTAATAATAGTAAAAATCATAGCTCTAGTGAGTTGTTTTCCTCCTCTGTTTAAAAACAATGTGTCTTCATGACCTTTGACAATATTTAGATGAATTCTGATGGTATTTTTATAGCTCAGTATATATTTTTGAGTTGCTTTTGCAATAGGAACAAATCGTTGTTTATTTCCTTTCCCCGTAATCTTGATAAACCCTTCGTCAAAAAATAAATCGGAGATTTTTAAAGTAACTAGTTCTGATACCCGAAGTCCACAACCATAAAGCGTTTCTATGATTGCCCTATTGCGTTCTCCTTCTGAAGTTGATAAATCAATAGCCGCAATAAGCTTATCAATATCATCTAACGAAAGTGTATCGGGAAGTTTTCTACCAATTCGTGGTGCTTCAATCAATTCCATTGGATTATCGTTTCGGTAATCTTCAAAAATAAGATAGGAAAAAAAACTTTTTAAACCCGAAATAATTCTGGCTTGCGAACGCGCATTAACTTCTTTGGAAACAGCATAGATAAACTGTTGGATTGTTTCTTCTTTAATTTTTTCTGGTGCAATTGAGATATTGTTTTCTAATAAAAAAGCACACATTCGTTCTAAATCAAAAGTGTAATTAGCCACGGTATTCTTGGATAAACCGCGTTCAATTTTTAGATAGGATTGAAAACTCTTGATGTAACTATTCCAGTTCATTGGAGCAAAGTAACGAAATGACTTTTAAATAAAGTTCTTTTTAGAT
>JAYVNT010000240.1:0-6133 GCA_043758285.1 Flavobacterium sp. | reverse complement strand
GCTAATACAGATTCTAAAGCTTTTATTTTGGTAATGTAAGGTTGCGTAGCTTTGACATCTTTTTGAGATTTGTCGCCCACAAAAGCTTTGATAATGCTATTAATGAAACTCATAAGTAAGTTTGTTTTATTTTTTAAAAGGTGTGCAAATTTAAACAAAAAAAAAGCCCGCAATGGACTTTTTTCTGTTGAGATTGTTTATTTTTTAATATTCATCCTCGTTCCAAAGATAATCTTCATCGGTTGGATAATCTGGCCAAATTTCTTCCATAGACTCATACATTTCTCCTTCATCTTCTATAGATTGCAAATTTTCCACTACTTCAAGCGGAGCACCGGTTCTGATGGCATAATCAATAAGTTCATCTTTAATTGCCGGCCAAGGCGCATCACTTAGATAGGATGCTAATTCTAATGTCCAATACATCTGCTATTGATTTAATTTAATGCAAAAATAATTTTTTAACTGAAAAAGTCAAGTTTTTTTTGATTTATTTTCATATATGTTTAAGAACGTCTTTTATTAGTAGTCAGTTTACAGTCGCAGTGGGCAGTAATTGCTAACTGAATACTGTGACTGAACACTATTTCCTCGGTATCCACTTTACTTCATCTGCTTGCAAGTCTGAGGACAACTTTCGTGCCAAGACAAAAAGGTAGTCAGATAGTCGGTTGAGGTATTTGATTGCAATGTCTGCTACAGGTTCGTTGTGACTTAAATGAACTGCTAATCGTTCAGCACGACGGCACACACAGCGTGCAAGGTGACAATATGACACCGTTGTATGTCCGCCAGGCAATACAAAATGTGTCATCTGTGGGAGCGAATCTTCCATAGTATCAATTTCGTTTTCTAATAATTCAATATCGCTTTCTACAATACCAAGGTTTTGCAATCGTTTTTCACCGTTTTTCAAAACTTCTTTTTCTGGTGGTGTTGCTAGTATGGCTCCAACGGTGAATAATCTGTCTTGAATTTCGATTAGAATATTTTTGTAGTGTTGGTTTATTTCTTGGTCACGAACTAAACCAATATAGGAGTTGAGTTCATCAACGGTACCATAACTTTCAATTCTTTCGTGGTCTTTTGGCACACGTGTACCGCCAAAAAGTGCGGTGGTTCCGTTGTCTCCTGTTTTTGTATATACTTTCATGTGAATATTAGATTTGCGATATTAGATATTAAATATCTTGGGTATTCGATTTCAAAGATAACAAAAATACAAATGGATTATTCATTAACCCTGATTGCAGCGGCACGAAGTATAGCGGAAAGCAGGAAAATGGATTTTTGAAATGCCCAAGAGATTCGCTCCAAGTATTATAAATGATTAGGATTTAAATTGTCGCTTTCTATCATTCCATCTTTTAGGCGAATGACTCTGTGAGCATATTTGGCAATGTCTTCTTCGTGGGTAACAACGATAACGGTGTTGCCATTTTTGTGAATATCATTGAATAAATTCATAATCTCTACAGATGTTTTGCTGTCCAGATTTCCTGTTGGTTCATCGGCAAGAATGATGGAAGGTTTGTTGACCATAGCTCTGGCAATAGCAACACGCTGGCGTTGTCCACCCGAAAGTTGGTTGGGTTGGTGATCCATTCTGTCGGCAAGATTTACTTGTGTCAGTACTTCGGAAGCGCGCTCGTTTCTCTCGGATTTGGAATATCCAGCATAAATCATTGGCAGTGCAACATTATCCAATGCTGTTGTTCTTGGCAAAAGATTGAAGGTTTGAAACACAAAACCAATTTCTTTGTTTCTGATTTCGGCTAAATCGTCATCAATCATTTGGCTGACGTCGTTTCCGTTGAGGATATAAGTGCCTGATGTGGGTGTGTCTAAACAGCCCAAAAGGTTCATTAGTGTTGATTTTCCGGAGCCACTTGGACCCATGAGTGCTACATATTCGCCTTTGTTGATTTGTAAATCGATGCCTTTTAAAACATAGATTGTTTCGTCTCCGAGTTGGAAATCGCGTTTTAAATGGGTAATGTTTATTAATGGATTTGCCATTGAAATATGCTTTTTTGATTGCAGAAATAAAAGTACAAAATGGTTTTGTATTACGATATATGTAGTATTGTTTTAGGTTTTGTTACACTAATTGGTTTATAAAAAAGTAGCAATTATGTAAATTGTTTGTTAAAAAGTATAACAACTGACAATCGTAATACAAGTAATTTTACATCAAACAAATAACAATAACATCATGAAAAAAAGTGTATTACAAATCGGAATCTTGGTAGCAGTGCTTTTAGTTTTTGCATCGTGTAAAGACGAAAAACAAGCACAAGCCGAAAAAACAGTTAATAATTATGTGGTCTATGTAGACTCACTAGGAAATGTGCCACCGGCAGATGCAAAAACCAATTGGAAAGAAATTGATGCAGCTTATCAAATTAGAGTTAATGAAGCAGAAATGTCTGTAGCTGATTCTAAAGACAGCGATGCGTTAAAAGAAAAACTTGCAGCTAGCAAAGCTAAATACGACGCGTTGAAAGCAAAGTATCAATCAGAATTGGATGCCGATGATGCAAAAGCAAAAGCCCCTAAAAATCCAAATCAATTGTTGAGAGATCGTTTTTTTGGAGAAGGAAAAGTGGGTGAAGACATGAATTTTTCTTGGGTAAACAAAGATAATATTTTGAAAGTATATGATGAGTTTTTTCAATCCTACAAAGACAATAAAGGTAGTTTTTCAAGAGAAGATTATGATGAGACGAAATTAATATATGAAGCATTAGACAGCAGAAAAAACACTGTTGAAAAAGAAGGATTATCTTCCTCAGACAACGCAAAAATTGCATCTATAAAATTCAAATTTGCACCAATGTTTAAAATAAACAGAATTGGGGCAAAAGCAAGAGAAAATGAAGAAGCTAAAGAATAAAAAAGAATAAAAAATTAAGGTTGGTTTTTAATGCAAGAGATGACAATCAGGGATGGTTGTCATTTTTTTATGTCCGAATAACAAAATGTTCTTTCTTTTGTTCTGCTCTAAAGAAAACAATTCCCCATTGAAAGGTATCAATCGACACAGTTACTTTTGGATGATTTTCAATCATTTTCCAAGCTTCTTCCATATCTATAGACCAATGAATATCATCAAAAATCCAAACGGTTTCGTTGGTGATTGTAGGTAATAACAATTCGAAGTATTCCAGTGTAGCTTGTTTGGAATGGTTGCCATCGAAGTAAATTAATTGATAATTGATAACTGATAATTGATAATTTTTCAAATGACTTGAAAACTCTGTGTTTATACATTCAACATTATTAATATTGAATTTTTGCAATTGTAATTGACATTGATTGATTGTTTCAGGACAACCTTCAAGTGTAGTGATTTTTGCATTTTTATTTCCCAATGAAAAAGCAACAGTTGCCAATCCTAATGAAGTTCCTATTTCTAGAATATTCTCTGGCTTAAAATAATTCGTAATTCTAAAAAGTAATTCCGCTCTATTACTTGAAATTCCGGCAGTTTTGGCAATTTGATTTATCGCTCGCGTATTGCTTTTGAAAACTTTAGAACCGGTACCAAAATCAGTAACTTCAATCGTTTTTTTGTTAGCTAAAAGGGATTTTCTGTAGTTTTTTAGAGCAGAATATTTGGGATATTGTTCTCTGTCATAAAAACATTTGGTCACGAAATCATACACAAACGGCGAATGAACATCATGTTCGTTTTTAGATTTCCAAAGGAAGTATAGATATGATTTAAGTAAAGTCAAAATTTTCAATTGCAGTTTTCAGTCGCAGTTTTCAATCTGACTACTGAGACTGAGACTGCTAATTTTTTATTATTCCATTTTTGAGGATAATTCAAACCAACGCGATTCTTTTGCTTCCATTTTTTTAATGATTACTTCCAGTTCTTTGGCTTTTGCCGTAATATCAGCATCGGCAACTTTGCCATCTGAGAATAAGTTTTCTATTTGTTTTTTCTCGTATTCCAAGTCTTTTATTTCGCGTTCAATTTTGTTGAATTCCTTTTGCTCATTGAAATTCAAACCTGTAGAAGCGTTGTTGTTTTGTTTCCAATTGACTTTTTCCGTGCTAACACTCGATAAGTTTTTTGGCTCAGCCGAATCTTCATACGCTCTAAAATCAGAATAATTACCTGGAAAATCTTCTATTTGTCCTTCACCTCTAAAGATGAATAAGTGATCTACAATTTTATCCATAAAATAACGGTCGTGAGAAACCACCAATAAGCAGCCAGGATAATCCAATAAAAAACTTTCCAGAACGTTCAAAGTTACAATATCCAAATCATTTGTTGGCTCATCTAGAATCAAAAAGTTCGGATTTTGAATCAAAACCGTACATAAATACAATCGTTTCAATTCGCCACCACTTAGTTTTTCCACAAAGTCATATTGCTTTTTGGCATCAAATAAAAAGCGTTCTAACAATTGCGATGCAGAAATAATTTTTCCTTTCGTTAACGGTATGTATTCACCATATTCTTTGATGATATCAATAACTTTTTGTCCTGGTTTCGGATTGATTCCACTTTGGGTGTAATAACCAATTTTAATGGTGTCGCCAATAATCACTTTCCCCGATTCTGGCAAAATAGTTTTGGTCAAAATGTTTAGGAAAGTAGATTTTCCAGTTCCATTTTTACCAATGATACCGATGCGTTCGCCACGTTGAAAATCATACGTAAAATTGTCAAGAATAACGCGGTCTTTGAATTTTTTATTGAGTTTATGTAGCTCGATAATCTTGCTTCCCATGCGTTCCATGTTGATTTCGAGCTCAACCACGTTTTCTTTTCTGCGACTTTCTGCTTTTTCTTTAATTACATAAAAATCATCTTGACGCGATTTCGATTTGGTCGTTCTCGCTTTCGGTTGACGACGCATCCATGCCAATTCTTTTACAAATAGGTTTTGCGCTTTGTCAATCGATGAATTTTCCATCGCAATGCGTTCCTCTTTCTTTTGCAGATAATAAGAGTAATTGCCTCTATATTGGTATAATTTCCCGTTGTCAAGTTCGATGATTTCGTTACAAACACGCTCCAAAAAGAAGCGGTCGTGTGTCACCATAAATAGCGTGATATTTTCTTTGGCAAAATAACTTTCCAACCATTCAATCATCTCTAAATCCAAGTGATTCGTAGGTTCATCCAGTATCAACAAATCAGGTCTATTAATCAAAATGATAGCTAATGACAATCGTTTTTTCTGTCCACCAGAAAGCGATTTCACTTTTAGCTTTAAATCATCTAATTTTAATTTAGATAAAATCTGCTTGAATTGTGTTTCAAAATCCCAAGCGTTGTATCTGTCCATTTCATCAAAAGCCAGTTGGTATTTTTCTTCGTCTTCCGGATTTTCCAGAGCTTTCTCGTAACGTTCAATTACGTGCAGAATTTCATTATCAGATGCAAAAATACTTTCCTCAATGGTCAGTTCATCCTGCAGATTACTTTTTTGGGAAAGAAACGCCATTTTGATTCCTTTTCGCAATACAACTTGTCCTGTATCTGGCTCATCTTCGCCATTGATAATGTTCATGATACAGGTTTTCCCCGAACCGTTTTTGGCAATGAAAGCAATTTTCTGGTCTTTGTTGATGCCAAAAGAAATGCTGTTAAACAAGGTTCTTTCGCCAAAGGATTTCGATATATTTTCTACTGAAAGGTAATTCACGTTGTATGTTCGATGTTAGATTTACGATATGCGATTGCAAAAGTAGTTTTTTAAATTTCAATGTATAAACTTTTTGTAGATTTGAAATGTAAAACAATTAGATAAGAGTTCTAAAAGAAAAATATAGCTCAAGAACAATCCGAAGTGTATGAAACTACTCCAAATAACAGTTCAGTTCAAGAAGAATTAAATCCAGTTTTAGTAAAATTGTTGGAAAAATTTATTCAAGAAGCAAATGATGGGAAGTTAATTCCTCATGCGGAAGTAATGAAACGGATGAAAGAAAAATTTCTAAGATTTAGTTTTTGATTAATATAAAACCACAGATGAACTATAAAACATTCGACAAATTTAAGTTATTAGCATTAATTAACGTTTTGATAATTGCTTGTATTTTTGTCGATTTCTATTTCCCAGTTGAGCATATAGTGACGAAGAAATTTGATTGCTTTGAATCTGAT
>JAYVNT010000239.1:0-6180 GCA_043758285.1 Flavobacterium sp. | reverse complement strand
AAAAGAAGCAGTGGAAATGACATTTTACACCAAAGAAATGACAAAGACAACCTATGGAAATGACTTTTTCCACCAAGGAAATGACAAAGACCACCTATGGAAACGACTTTTTCCACCAAGGAAATGGCAAAGACCACCTATGGAAACGACTTTTTCCACCAAAGAAATGACAAAGACCACCTATAGAAACGACTTTTTCCACCAAAGAAATGACAAAGACCACCTATGGAAATGACTTTTTCCACCAAGGAAATGACAAAGACCACCTATGGAAATGGGTTTTTGTAATTTGGAAATCGACATTTTCAAACTTAACACTGAACACTGAAAACTGAGACCGAATACTCAAATCAAGAATTCGAAAACTGTAAGTTACTAAGGTTTTTATAAACGCCGTTTTCAATCTCTAATAATTCTTTGTGGGTGCCTTGTTCAGAGATTTTGCCTTCGTTGAGGACTAATATAGCATCGGCGTTTCTTATAGTTGACAATCGGTGTGCAATGATTATGCTGGTTCGTCCTTCCATCAAGGTTTCTAACGCTTCTTGAACTAATCTCTCACTTTTGCTGTCTAAGGATGAAGTAGCTTCGTCCAAAATTAGAATGCTGGGGTTTTTTAATAACGCACGCGCAATAGCTATCCGCTGGCGTTGTCCACCCGAAAGTTTGATACCACGTTCACCCACCAAGGTCTCGAATTTTTCAGGAAACCCGTTTACAAAGTCGAGTGCATTGGCTTGTTTGGCAGCTTTAAATATTTCTTCTTCAGTAGCATCAGGTTTTCCGTAAGCAATGTTCTCGCGAATGCTGCCACCAAATAGTATAACGTCTTGTGGCACGATGCTCATATTGCCCCGCAGGTTTTCTAAATCGTATTCATAAATGTTTTTATCATCAATCAAAATCTGTCCGCTTTCAATATCATAAAAACGAAGTAGGAGCGAAGAGATGGTAGATTTACCAGCACCACTAGGACCCACTATAGCAATCTTCTGTCCAAAGTTTGCCGAGAAGCTAACGTCTTTTAATACCTGAATTTCTTTTCGAGAAGGATAGGAGAAAGCCACATTTTTGAAGGTAACGTTTCCTTTTATTTTTTCAGTAGCTGTAGTTCTGGTGCTTTTGATATTCTCAGGAGTTTCTTCTAGTAATTCAAAAACACGTTCCGTAGCGCCAACCGCTTTTTGAATTTGGGCATACAACTCAGCAATTCCGCCAAAAGAAGCACCAACAAATGTAGAATATAATACAAACGAAATCAACTGTCCTACAGTCATTTCGCCACTGATACTTAATGTAACACCATACCACACTACGGCAACGATAGAACCGAATAAGCAAAAGATAATAAACGAAGCAAAGTATCCACGATATTGTCCGCCTTTGATAGCAATTTTAACAATTTCATTTATCTTTCCTTTGTAACGCGCAATTTCATACCATTCGTTGGCAAACGCTTTTACGTTACTAATGCCTTGCAATGTTTCTTCTACAATTACTTGGCTTTCCGCCACTTGGTCTTGTACGTTTTTAGAGTATTTTCGAATAAACCTTCCAAAGATTACTGCTGCAACAGCTACCAAAGGTACCACAGCCAGCATCATCAACGTTAATTTCAAACTCTGGGTAGCGAGTAGAATAACACCGCCAATAATCAAAATAAATTGCCGAAGAAACTCAGCAATGGTTGAGGTTAAAGTATCTTGAATTTGCGTAATATCAGAACCAATTCTGCTGTTTAATTCGCCCACGCGCTTTTGCGAGAAGAACGACATTGGCAACTTAATCAAATTGCTGTACAAAGCCAATCTTAAAT
This sequence comes from Flavobacterium sp., assembly GCA_043758285.1. Lineage (GTDB taxonomy): Bacteria > Bacteroidota > Bacteroidia > Flavobacteriales > Flavobacteriaceae > Flavobacterium. The sequence goes on along the minus strand of JAYVNT010000239.1, from coordinate 4,364 downwards.
TGGCTAAGGTATTCTCGGTAAAATTGACAAATAATGATAATCTAAAAAAGGAAAAAAGCGATTGAAATAATAAAATACCTACCAAGCTCAGTGCAATGGTATTGGCTTCGGAGTTGTCTTTATTTTTTACACAATCTACTAACATTCCCATTAGTTTTGGGAAGGCCAAGGCAGTAGCACCTGTGAATAAAAGGAATACCAAACCAACATAGAACTTCCATTTGTGTTGATCAGCATATTTGAATATCAGTAAAGCTTTATTTAGAGAACTTGCACTGAGTTTGGCTTTGGGTAAATCGTTTTCTTGAAATCGTGGCATTTTTTATTTTTTATTTTACAAAAGTATACGATTAACTAGTACAAATAAGTGGAACGTTTCTTAAATAAAACAAAAAACTAAAGCAATAGCAATGGTTCTTATTCAGGATTTAGTTAATTTAGAAATTAGAATTCCTACTTTCATCTTTAACTTCGTAATTCCCAATTCGTAATTATCTACTAAAGCCCTAAGTTTTTGATATACGCCTTATTGTTAGAAGGTCTTCCAATGAATTGTTCCACCGCTTTTACAATATCGCCTTGTGTGCCATTAGAAAGGATTAGTTCTCGGTATCTGACACCAGTTTTGGTATCTCTAAGACCGTTTTTTTCAAATTCAGTAAACATATCCAGCGCATATACTTCAGACCATAAATAGCCATACATATACACAGGATGGGTGTTAACATGAATCCAACTAGCTTGTTGATGGGTATTAGGAACATAAAAATTCATAACGCCCAATTGTTTATCAATGGCTTTCCAAATGTCATCCGTAGGAACCGGAGCCGCCGCATTGTATTTGTCATAAAGGTTCATGTCATATAAACAGCGCACCAACATTTGTATAGAAGCCAAGCCAGAACCTACTTTTCTAGCTTTAATCATATTGTCAAAAGTTTCCTTTGGCAATACTTCGCCAGTCTTATAATTTTTGGCAAACGTACTAAGGATGTCATAATCTAAAACCCAGTTCTCAAATATTTGTGACATGGCTTCAGTAAAGTCAGCTTTCGAATCGGACTGTGTCGAAAATTCGCCATGATACGACATCATGTTCATAATATGTCCAAATTCATGAAACAGTGTTTTCAATTCTTTTGCACTCAGTAGCGAAGGTTGTGTTTTGGTTGGTCGAGTAAAATTACCAAGCAGCATCGATACTGGTATTTCTTTCCCTTTTCCTGAAACGATGTTTACCCCATAAAACCAGGTTTCCTTATTAGGCCTTGGAAATAAATCCAAATAAAACCGTCCTTTTAATTTCCCGCTTTCATACACTTCATACATGTCAACTTCTTTGTACCACACGGATGGGTTTTGCACTTTTCTGAATTCAAAGCCCAACAGTTTTTGATAAATGTCCATCATCCCTTTCAGGCATTGCTCCATAGGGAAGTATGCTCTTAGTTCTTCGTTGTTAATCTGATACTGTTTTTTTATGATTTTATTTTTATAAAATGCGATATCCCACGGTTGTAATTTAGCATCTTCCTTTGCTAATTCTACTTTCTTTTCAATTTCTAATAAACCAACATCGTTTTTTGCTTTTTCTTTCGAACGGCTTATCAAATCGTTAAGAAAATTCCAAACTGTTGTTGGATTGCTTGCCATTTTCGGAACCAATGCATAAGCTGCATAAGTAGGATAGCCCATTAGTTTAGCCAATTCATCGCGCTTCTTTATCATACTATCTAGAATGGCTATATTTTTATCGGCAGCCCTATTTAAAAATTTACTGTAATAGGCCTTTCTAGTTTCTTCTGTTGTTGCATTGCTCAACACAGTTTCGCTGGTGGCATTAATGATTGGAATATCATACTTGCCTTCAGCAACTTTGTAATTGTTTTTAAAATCTTCTGGCAAACCCTTTACTCCAATTTCATCAAGTGTTAAAATTTCATTAGAAGAATTCATATTCTTAGAATAGGAAGTCGAGAGTTCACTAATTTCCTTGGTTAAGGTTTTGAATTTTGCAACTTGAACGGCATTCAAATTAACCCCCGAACGCTCAAAACCTAATATCATGTCATCTACTAGGAATTTCTTGTTTCCTTTGAGTTTTTTATACTTTGTAGATTCTTCAAAACTCTTCATTTTAGTATAAATTTCTTTATCCGAATAAATACCTGTCGATAAGGAGTCCATTAATTGATATCCAGCCAAACCTTTCATACGGAGTATTGAGTCGGTGGCTACCCAATTTAGCATAAAACAGTTATTGCTAGCCGTGTTGATTTTGTTTTTGATAGCATCCATAGCTCCAAAGACATTGGAAAAGCTTACTTTTTTTTGATTTTTAATAGTTGCCAGCATTTCAATTACTTCGCTAACGGTTTGTTTGGCATAAGCAGAAACATCTTTAGACGTTACTTTGGCATAGTCTACAGGGGTATTCATATCCACAAGAAACGGATTGTTTGTTGGCTTGTTATTAGTTTGTGAAAAACCGGTAGTGATTGAGAATAAGAAAATTGGAAAAGCAAAACAAAGCATGTTTTTTTTAAAAGCCATTGTGTAGTATTAAAGTTGAATTAGGTAAAATTTCTGCCCGCCAAAGATAAAAGATTTTTTGTAAATGAGTCATTGCTAAAAATCCTTAGTTTGTCATTCCTTAGTTTTGTTTTTTAGCAAAATTTACGGGTTCATTTTGTCAAAAGTTGCTTTGATAATCTCCGGAGTAGCTTTATACATTAAATCACTAAACCCAAAAGTAAGTTCGGTTTTACCTTCTGCCATTTGTTGAAAAACGGCATCTACAAAATCGCTAACTGCCGGTTGTCCATCGTGCAAACCTTTTCCACCAAGATCAGTATTTAATGCCGGTGGTATCATTTCAATCACTTCAATGTTTTTTGCTTTTAATTGATGTCTCAAGGAAAGAGTAAAAGAGCGAAAAAATGCTTTCGTCGCACAATAAACCGGCACTTTTGAGAGCTGAACAAATGCCAATCCTGACGTAACATTTATAATGGTGTTTAACGATTTTAAATTTGCAAATAGCGAAGCTAAATGGACAGGGGCTAACACATTGGTTGTAATTTCAGTAGTTGCTTTTTCATAAAAGTCGCTGTCTGAAATAGACATCCAGTTTTGAATGCCAGCATTGTTTACAAGGACATTCAAGTCGCTATGATTTTCTGAAATCCAATTATAGAGTGCTATTCTCTCCGCTTCCACAGATAAATTGCAGACTTTTGTAATAACAGATGGAAATTTGTTAACCACTTCTTGCAAAGCGTCTTCACGTCTGCCACAAATGATTACTTTATTACCTTCTTTTAAAAATCTTTCGGTTAAGCCAAGTCCTATTCCACTGGCTCCGCCCGTGATTAGAATTTTGTTGTTTGTAAGTTTCATAATTTATTTTTGATTGTGTTTTAATTTAACACTTAGAGTGTAATTAAATTTTTAATTTCTTAAATACGCATAAATTTATCAAAATTATTTTGTTGTTTTTGCGCCCATCTTAGCACCAAGTTTTTCAAATTCCACATCGTTTGGTTCCCATAATTCAATTTTGTTGCCCTCTATATCCATAATGTGAACAAATTTACCGTATTCAACACTTTCAATTGAATCGGTGAGTGTTACACCCGATTTTTTAAGTTGATCAACAAGTGCTACTAAGTTTGCTACTCTGTAGTTAATCATAAAGTCCTTAGTTGATGGCTCAAAATATTTTGTTTTATCATTAAATGGACTCCACTGCGTAAATCCTTTTTTAATAGTGTCTGCTCCTTGTCGCCATTCAAAAACTGCCCCATACGAATTAGTATTCAGCCCAAGATTAGTTGCATACCATTGTCTCATTTTCTTAGGGTCTTTGCACTTAAAAAATATGCCGCCAATGCCTGTTACTTTTTTTATTTCTTGCTGGCTATTAGTAATTTTTGTTGTGATTGAATTAAATGCATATCCAAGAGCGAATGTCATTACAAATGCAAGAGATAGTACTAATATTTTTTTCATTGTATTTACGATTATGATTTTTACTCTATTACTATTCAGTTAACCTACATAACAAAACTTTATAAAATTTGCTTGCTCTAATCCTTCAGAGCATATTCTTCCTCTAAAGTCTTGATTAAATTGTCTACTAATTTAAGGTGTTCATTAAGGTTGTAAACATATCCTTCAATAGTATATTTTAAATCGGCTGTTAAATTAAAATATTTCATTAATTTCTGCTTGTCATCCATTAGTAAAGGTGGTAAATCCTGTTTTAAACTCCCATCTTTATTCCATATTGCCGGATAATCTACAAATTCATATATCATTCTAAATGATTCTTCGGTATGAGCGGTTAAGGTAATGTCACTTCG
>JAYVNT010000238.1:0-6190 GCA_043758285.1 Flavobacterium sp. | reverse complement strand
GTTGGGCATTGATTGAATTATACCTCCAATTACCAGGAATTGTTGGAGGAAGTGAAAGAAAAGCTCAAAAATATGCTAACGAATTACTGAAAATCTCGCCAGTTGATGGCTATTTAGCCAAAGGGCACATAGCTGAATATTTCACAAGATTTAAAGATGCCGAAAAAAACTATACTAAAGCCATTGCTATTAGCGGTTCTAAAACTACCTATCAAAAATTAGCTGATTTGTACAGAAATAAAATGAATCAGCCAGAGAAAGCCAAGACCGTTTTAGAAAATTATCAAGAAAGAAACAAATCATAAAATGCGCACACATTTCATCGCTATTGGCGGAGCAGCCATGCACAACCTCGCTTTAGCATTACATAACAAAGGGTATCAAATTACGGGAAGCGATGATGCGATATTCGAACCATCCAAATCACGATTAGAAAAGAAAGGATTATTACCAGCCAAAATGGGTTGGTTTCCTGAAAAAATTACTTCCGATATTGAAGCCATAATTCTTGGAATGCATGCCAAAGCCGATAATCCTGAATTATTGAAAGCGCAAGAATTGGGCTTGAAAATCTATTCCTATCCAGAATTTCTATATGAACAGTCTAAAAACAAAACCCGAGTTGTAATTGGTGGCTCTCACGGAAAAACTACAATCACTTCTATGATTTTGCATGTAATGCATTACCACAATATCGAGGTAGATTATATGGTTGGTGCGCAATTAGAAGGTTTTGACACGATGGTGCATCTTACTCATGAAAATGATTTTATCGTTCTAGAAGGCGATGAATATCTTTCATCACCAATAGACAGACGCCCAAAATTTCATTTATATCAACCTAATATTGCGTTGCTCTCGGGCATTGCTTGGGATCATATCAACGTATTCCCAACGTTTGAGAATTATGTGGCCCAATTTGAAATCTTTGTTAACCAAATCACCAAAGGTGGCATTTTAGTCTATAACGAAGAAGATGCAACGGTTAAAAAAGTAGCCGAAGAATCAACCAATACTATCAGACGATTGCCTTACACTACGCCAAGTTATAGTGTTGAAGATGGGACAACTTTGCTAGACACACCAGAAGGACCGATGCCTATTGAAGTTTTCGGTGCTCACAATCTGAATAATTTGGCTGGTGCCAAATGGATCTGCCAAAATATGGGCGTTGATGAAGCCGATTTTTATGAAGCCATTGCCAGTTTCAAGGGTGCATCCAAACGTTTAGAAAAAATAGCCGAAGGAAAAGGAAAAGTTGCCTATAAAGATTTTGCACATTCGCCTAGCAAAGTTTCAGCAACGACGAAAGCGGTTAAAGCACAATATCCTAACAGAAAATTGGTGGCGTGTTTGGAATTACATACTTATAGTAGTTTGAATGCCGAATTCCTAAAAGAATACGAAGGCGCATTAGATGCAGCAGATGTTGCCGTAGTTTTCTATTCGCCAGATGCGGTCAAGATTAAACAACTTTCAGCAGTAAGTTATGACCAAATAGCTTCTTCTTTCAAGCGAGACGATTTGATAATTTTTACCAATCCCACAGAGTTCAAAGAGTTTCTCTTTAACTACGATTTAAATAATTCCGCTTTACTCTTAATGAGTTCTGGGAATTATGGCGGATTGAATTTTGATGAGGTGAAACAATTGGTAAATTAGATAATGTGTCAATTAGCAAATGAACGAAAAGTTATTGCTTCGCGCCTCGCAATGACAAAAAAATAGAAATGGAACAAAATTTCTCCATAAAAAACTGGGCAGAAGACGATAAGCCACGCGAAAAGCTCATGCTAAAAGGTAAATCAGCTTTGAGCGATGCCGAATTGGTCGCAATTCTTATAGGTTCAGGAAGTAGAAACGAAAGCGCCGTTAGTTTGAGCAAACGCATTTTGGCAAGTGTCGATAATAACTTAAATGCTCTAGGGAAATTATCCTTGAAACAATTAATCGAATTCAAAGGAATAGGGGAGGCGAAGGCCATTTCTATTGCAGCGGCACTAGAATTAGGAAGACGCCGCCGAGCAGAAGAAACAGTAGAGCTGCAAAAAATAACTTCCAGCAAAGCCGTATTTGAAATCATGCAACCTATTATTGGCGAACTACCACACGAAGAATTTTGGGTTTTGTATCTCAATAATTCCAATAAAGTGATTTATAAATCGCAACTGTCAAAAGGCGGAATTACAGGAACTGTTGTCGATGTCAGATTGATTTTCAAAACGGCGTTAGAACAGAATGCTATTTCAATTATATTAACTCACAATCATCCTTCGGGGAAACTGCAAGCGAGTGATGCGGATAAAGAAATCACCAAAAAACTAAAAGTAGCTGGCGAACAATTAGACATCAAAGTTCTTGACCATATTATTATCACCGAAACGGGTTATTTCAGTTTTCAAGACGAAGGCATTTTTTAAAATGAGAAACATAACAGACATTTTCTTCGATTTAGACCACACACTTTGGGACTTTGACAAAAATTCCATCTTGGCATTTGATAAAATCTTCACAGTAAATCATCCAATGATTGACGCAAATCAATTTATCGAAATTTATGCACCTATCAATCAAGCGTGTTGGAAATTGTATCAAGTGGATAAAATTACTCATGAAGAATTGCGCTATCAAAGACTAAAGCAAACTTTTGATCTAATGAATTATATAATTTCTGATGAAGATATTAATAAAATATCAGATGATTATATTGAATTTTTACCAGATAATAATTTATTGTTTGATGGTGCGATTGAAGTTCTGGAATACCTACAACCAAAGTATAATTTGCACATTATTACCAATGGTTTTGCCGAAGTACAAGGTAGAAAAATGAGTAATTCTGGTTTGAATTCTTATTTCAAAACTATTACTAATTCGGAAATGGCGGGTGTAAAAAAACCACACCGAAACATATTTGAACATGCATTATCTTTAGCCAATACCAATAAAGAAAACGCAATAATGATAGGCGATTGTATTGATGCGGATGTTCGTGGTGCCATTGATTTTGGTATGCAAGCCATTTTGTTTGACGAAAAGGAAATTCATTCCGTTGAAGGAATAAAAACGATAAAACAATTAGTAGAATTAAAAAATATATTGTGATGAAAAAAAGTGTATTGATATTTCTTCTAATTACAAGCTATACGTTCTCGCAGAGTATAAATGACTATCAATATGTAATTGTCTCGATTAAGTTTAATTTTCTGAAAGAAAACGACAAGTATAGATTGAATACGCTCACCAAATTGTTACTCCAGAAATACAATTTTAAATCCTATTTAAGCACAGAACAACTTCCTGCCGAAATTGAAAATCAAAGATGTGTTATTTTATATGCGAGTGTTTCAGAAGATAATAACTTCTTCTTGACAAAGGTAAAAGTAGTGCTTAAAGATTGTAAAGACCAAGTGGTTTATGAAACCGAATTCGGGACAAGTAGGGAAAAAGAATACGCAGCTGCTTACAATGAAGCATTGCGAGCCGCTTTCAAATCATTTGATAAATTGAGGTATAAATACAATGGCAAAAATGAAGGGATTATTTCAACGATAGAAACTGAAACTGAAACTACACCAATACTAACCCTAGATAATTCAGAAACCTTCTATTTTGCTCAGCCGATTACCAATGGTTTTCAAATTGTCAACAATGAGCCAAAAGTAATAATGCAGTTGCTTACTACTTCTCAAAAAAATGTGTTTATAGCCCTAAAAGGGGATACTCATGGCGTGGTGATTTCAAGAAATGGACAATGGTTTTTTGAATATTACGAAAACACAAAGCTGGTTTCGGAGCTACTACAGCTAAAATTTTAATATCCTTACCCTGTTGCGTGCGCGCAATTGTCTCTTGCAACCTCCTAGAGGGTTTTGCAGGTGTGCAATGGGGTATTAATACCCATATTTATCCTTCCAACGATTTTTTAAAAACGTACGCAATTCATTTTCCCTAGCATTGTTTCCCGGCTTATAGAAAGCTGTATTCTTGATTTCATCTGGCAAATATTCTTGCTCTGAAAAATTATTTTCATAGCTATGCGAATATTGGTATTCCTCCCCATAACCCAATTCCTTCATCAACTTGGTTGGCGCATTGCGCAAATGAATAGGCACTGATAAATCACCCGTTTGCTTCACCATTTGTTGTGCCTCGCAAATAGCCATGTAACTTGCATTACTCTTAGCCGAAGTTGCCAAATAAACCGCACATTGGCTCAAGATAATTCTACTTTCTGGATAACCAATGGTCGCAACCGCCTGAAACGTATTGTTTGCCATGATAAAAGCCGTTGGGTTAGCATTGCCAATATCTTCACTGGATAAAATCAGCATTCGACGGGCAATAAACTTCACATCTTCTCCACCTTCAATCATTCGAGCTAACCAATAAACGGCACCATTTGGATCGCTTCCGCGAATGGATTTTATAAACGCCGACACAATATCATAATGTTGTTCGCCAGTCTTGTCATACAGCACCGTGTTTTGTTGCACCAATTGCATCACTTTATCATTGGTAATCACGATTTGTCCCTCTGAACTAGCATTTACAAAAAGTTCAAAAATATTTAACAGTTTGCGTCCATCGCCACCAGAAAGTCTTAGTAACGCTTCAGTTTCCTTTAGTTTTATTTTTTTGGAAGCTAAAAAAGTATCTTCCTTCATGGCGCGTTGCAACAAAGCCAATAAATCGTCTTTAGAAAACGGATTTAAAACATACACATGACAACGTGACAAAAGCGCCGGAATAACTTCAAAACTTGGGTTTTCGGTAGTCGCGCCAATGAGTGTAATCCATCCTTTTTCGACCGCTGCCAATAGCGAATCTTGTTGCGATTTGCTAAACCGATGAATTTCATCAATAAACAAAATTGGATTTTTTGCCGTGAACAATCCACCACTTTGTTTGGCTTTATCAATCACATCCCGAATGGCCGCAACGCCACTATTAATAGCACTTAATTCATAAAACGGGCGATTGCTTTGCTTGGCAATAATTTGTGCCAATGTCGTTTTTCCCGTTCCGGGCGAACCCCAAAATATCATGGAGGGAATAATCCCATTAGCCAGTTGTTTTGTCAACGAACCATTCTCACCAACAAGATGCAACTGACTGATATAGTCTTCCAATTTCTGCGGTCTGATGCGTTCTGCAAGTGGTGCTTCCATCATGTAAAAATATAGTTTTTTTTTATTCATGTGAATGTATTTTTAGTTGTCTTGTCATTCCGACGAGGGAGGAATCCTTTCTAGTTATTCAGATCATGAGATTCCTCCTTCGTCGGAATGATAAAGTGGTGCTGACACAATAGCATTAAAAAATAAATGGTAGTATCTTTGATATATTTAAAATTTGATATTTAAAATTTACTATTAAATGAACGATTACCATCATTTCAAGTTTACACCTTCTGTTTGGTTAGTGCCAGCATTATTGCTACTTATGATGTGGACTGTTTTCTTTTTAGAAAATAGTTTCAATATCGATTTGACTTCACACGGAATTTTACCAAGAACTATTTCGGGTTTGCAGGGCGTTATTTTTAGCCCTTTTCTTCACGGAAGTTTGAATCATATAGCCAATAATTCTATTCCGCTATTTATATTGGCAACTGCTCTCATTTATTTCTATAGAGATATCTCATTGAAAGTATTGTTCTACGGGATTTTACTTTCTGGAATAATAACATGGGTAATTGGTAGAGAATCCTATCACATTGGTGCTAGTAGTTTAATATATGTGTTGGTTTCCTTTATTTTCTTCAAAGGAATGATGACACAATATTATAGACTAATGGCTTTGTCGCTGACTGTTATAATGCTCTATGGGGGATTAATTTGGTATGTTTTCCCAGAGGTTGACAAACAAATTTCTTGGGAAGGACATTTAGCGGGTTTAATAACAGGTTTCTTTTTTGCGATACGCTACAAAACCCCCGATTATAAAAAAGACATACAATACAACTGGGAAAAACCCGATTTCAATCCAGAGGAAGATATGTTCATGAAACATTTTGATGAGAATGGAAATTTTGTCAACACACCAGAACCAGAAGAGGAACTTTCAGAAGAGAATACAGTAAATTACATTTATGAGTTTAAAGAAAACAAGCAGACGGAATAAAAGCCATTTTATTTCCGAACTACACATTTTAAGTTACTATATCATATACTTTGGAAGTGAAATC
>JAYVNT010000237.1:0-18131 GCA_043758285.1 Flavobacterium sp. | reverse complement strand
TATTTCAAACAAAAAGAATACGACCAAGCTGGGAATTATTTCCAAAGTTTTATTGATGTAAATAAAGACGACAAAGTCCGTTTGAATGATGCTTATCTTCGACTTGGCGACAGTAGATTTGTAACTTCCAAATATTGGCCAGCAATGGATGCTTATAACAAAGCCATCGACATGAAAGGTATTGACGCCGATTATGCAGCGTTTCAAAAAGCATTGAGCTATGGATTTGTTGGCAAAAACGACAAGAAAATTGACGATTTCAATTTATTTCTACAACAATTTAAAAAATCACAATACCGCGATGATGCGTTGTTTGAATTAGGAAATACATATGTTACGGAAAATAAAACCGATTTGGCAATTAAAACTTATGACCAATTGTTGAGCGAGTTTAAAAACGGTTCGTTTGCTTCCAAAGCAATTTTGCGTCAAGGTTTGATTTATTACAACAGTCAAAAAGATGATTTGGCTATTGCCAAATTCAAAGAAGTAGCAGCTAAATATCCAAGAACACCAGAAGCTTTAGAAGCAGTTTCTACGGCAAGATTAGTATATATGGATAACGGAAAAGTGAGCGAATATGCGGCTTGGGTTAGAACTTTAGACTTTGTTGAAGTGTCCGATGCTGAGTTAGATAACGATACCTACGAAGCGGCAGAAAAGCAGTTTTTACAAAATAATACGAAGCAAGCTATCACGAGTTTGAGTGGTTATGTTTCGCAATTTCCTAACGGAATTCATGCCTTGAAAGCCAATTTTTATTTAGCACAATCCTTATACACAGACGGAAAAGAAAACAACGCAGTCTCGAATTATGAATTCGTCATCAGCAAATCTCGTAACGAATTTACCGAGCAATCGTTAGCGCGTTTAGCAGAAATTCATTTGAAAAAAGACGATTATACGAAAGCTGTTCCAGTGTTACAACGACTAGAAACCGAAGCCGATTTTCCTCAAAACGTCACTTTTGCACAAGCCAATTTGATGCGCGCCTATTACGACCAAAAAGAGTATCCAAATGCGGTAATTTATGCTGATAAAGTATTGGCAAACCCAAAAACGGATAACAAAGTAAAAAGCGATGCACAGATTATCGTTGCTCGTTCGGCAATAAAAGCTAATGATGAGCAAAAAGCGAGAGTAGCTTACGCCAAATTGCTGACTATTGCCAAAGGAGAATTGGCTGCCGAAGCGTTGTATTATGATGCCTATTTCAAAAACAAAGATGGCAAGTATGAAGACTCTAACAAAACGGTTCAAAAATTAGCCAAAGATTATTCAGGATATAAATATTTTGGTGCCAAAGGATTGATTGTAATGGCTAAAAACTATTATCAAATGAAAGACAATTTTAGCGCAACTTCTATATTAGACAGTGTGATTAAAAACTTCAAAGAGTTTGACGATGTTATTCAAGAAGCGCAAACCGAATTAAGTAGGATTAAAGGCGAAGCTGCCAAAACAAATTCATCATTAACCGATTAAAAATGTCACACTGAGCGCAGTCGAAGTGCTCATAAAAAAGCAAATATGAAAATCAATTTTCAAAATAAAATAGCAATCTTATCCTTCCTTTGTTTAATGCAATTCTCTTTTGCCCAAAAGAAAGACGACAACATTGGAACCGAAGTTGTAAACGTAGTGAAGCCATATACACCATCTATTTCTGATGCGTTTAAAGTAAAAGAAACACCAACATTAGATGACGATGATACTTCGAAAAAAGAGAATATTCAATACAATATTTTCTCATTTCCCGTGGCTTCTACTTTTGCACCTTCCAAAGGAAAAGCAGCGAATGTCGATAAAAGTGCTGACGAAAAAATATTCAGCAACTATCTGACATTAGCAGCTGGAAATTACGGCACAGTTAATGCCGAACTCTTCGTTACCGAAAACATAAGCAACACCGATTATTTTGGCGGAATGTTGCGCCACAGTTCATCACAAGGTGGCATAAAAGACGTTGTTTTGGATGATAAATTTTTCAACACCGCTTTAGATTTGACCTACGGAAGCAGAACCAACGCGCTTTCTTGGAATGCCGATTTGGGTTATAAAAACCAAATCTATAATTGGTATGGAATTTATCCAGGAATTTTGACCGATGCCACCATTGCTACTATAGAGGAACAACAAACCTATCACACACTATACCTTGGCGGAAGATTAGCAGTTGGCGACAGTTTCCTAAAAGAAAGTACCATAAAATTCAGTCGTTTTTGGGATGCTTTTGGTTCGGCCGAAAACCGATTTGTTGCTAAACCATCTTTGGAGTTTGATATAGTAGAACAAAAAATAAAAGCTGATTTTGTGGTGGATTACATAAGTGGTTCGTTTGACAAAAATTTTGATCAAACGGCTTCAATAAAATACGGTTTTACCAATGTTGGTTTTCAACCAAGTATCAAAATTCACAAAGATGATTTGTCTATAAATGTGGGAGCTGGTTTCTTCTATAGTGCCGCACAAGAATCAGGACAAAGTAAGTTTTTAATCTATCCACAAGTTACCGGTTCCTATAAAGTCGTTGGCGATTTGATGATTTTCTATGCTGGTTTAGAAGGAACACTTCATCAAAATTCCTACCATGATTTTGTACAAGAAAATTTCTTTGTATCACCTACACTTACAGTTGCTCCAACCGACCAAAAATACGACATCTATGCAGGTTTAAAAGGAAAATTAGCCAGCAGTATTAGCTACAACCTTCGCGGTTCTTATAAAAACGAAGAAGGCAAAGCACTATTCAAAAATAACGGTTATGAAGAAGGCGTTGCATTTAAAGGATATAACTATGGCAACTCATTCAATGTAGTTTATGACAAAGTAAAAACGGTAAGTTTCTTTGCTGAATTAAAAGCCGATTTCTCTAAAAATGTCTCCTTTGGAATTAACGGAATATTCAGCAGCTATTCAACAGATGAACAAAAAGAAGCATGGAATCTACCAGCCATAAAACTAGCAACCACACTCGATGTGAATATAACTCCAAAATGGTATGCCGGAACCAGTTTGTTCTTTGTAGGCGAGCGTAAAGATTTCACTCATTTAGCATCAATATCAGGACCAGTTCCTCCCGATCAAGTAGTGACACTTAACAGCTATTTCGATTTAAATGCACATCTCGGGTTCAAATACAGCCAACGGCTGACTTTCTTCCTAAAAGGAAACAATTTAGCCAATCAACAATACCAACGTTGGTTAAACTACCCAGTCCAAGGATTGCAGATTTTGGGCGGAGCAAGTTATAAATTTGATTTTTAGGCTAGCTTATAATTAGACTAATTAGACTACTTAGATTTGCATAAAATTCAAGAAGTCTATTTTTTTTCTAATAATAATCTAAGAAATCTAAGCAGTCTAAGAAATCTAAGCAGTCTAAAAAGTCTAAAAATCTAAGCAGTCTAAGTAGTCTAAAATGTCTAAAAATCTAAGCAGTCTAAAATGTCTCTAAAACAACAAATCCTCCTTCGCTACAAAGAAATGCTTCAAGACCGAATAGACGTCTTCCAAGACATGATTTCAGGTTTGACTATCGATGCGCAGAATGATGCAAAAGGTTCCGCTGGCGACAAACACGAAACCGCCCTCTCAATGATGCATCTCGAACAAGAAAAACTCAATCACAAACTCAAAGAAATCCTCGACCAAAAAGCTATTCTCGACAAAATAGACGCATCACAAACACACAAAAAAGTAGCCCTAGGAAGTTTAGTGCAAGCCAACGGTATGTTGCTTTTTATTAGTACGGCTTTACCAAAACTGATTATCGACGACAAAACCATTTTTGCCCTTTCACCACAATCACCACTAGCAAGCAAATTGATGGGGAATCAAGCAGGCTTTACTTTTCAAATGAATACAGTACCATATTCAATACAAGAAGTAAAATAAAACAACCCCTTTCAATCACACCCGATACTTCGAGAAAAAGAGGTTGTTTTTTTATAATTTATTTTCCATCACCAGTCTCCCACTCATTTTTCCACCCAGTCTCCCTCTCCAGCTTGTCCCGTTCTTGAAACGGGAGAGAGGGTCGGGGCTGAGGCATTAATCTCTATGGTGTAGGCGGCGTTCCACCACCACCCTCATTCCCAGACCGCATTCGGCTAATCAGTTTACTCACCGTATACTCATCCGCTTTCACAGTCCCCTTATACATAATTTTCCCCGCCTCACATATCGTCATGATATACTTCAACAACGCTTTATAAACCCCCTTATTGGCAGCATACAATGTATTCAAAGCATTTTCCTTCTCATTCTGCAACTCATTTTTTTCATTCAAAAAATCACGCTTCGCTGCCAACTCCGCCGGAAAACCAGCCCCCATCCCTTTCGGCTCCAGCACTGGCTGTTTGTCAGTAATATACTGAATAACACCCTCCAGTTTATCACAAGCACCCTCAATATTACTGTTACTCAAATCCTTTTTTACAGCACTAATAATACCACTATCCAAACCCGCCTGTTTAAAATAAAAAGACAAAAAATTCAGCTCTTTATCCAAAGCATCCGCCGCCGTATATAGCGCATTAGTCGCATCCTTCTCCTCCTCAGTCAGCTTTACCGACTGCTCCAAAACCTTAACCTCTTTGAGCTTATTGATAAACAACGTTTCATAAGCCGCCGTAAATTCTGGAAACCGCACAGCCAATTCAGCACGGTCAGTTGCAAAACTCTTTTTCAAAAAACTACCCCCAGGAAAATACTCCTCAATTCTAAATCTGTTATTCATAATTATGTATTTTAAAAATTAATAGATTAAAAAACTTTTGCAACGACTAAATACTAATAGCGTTGCCTTACACAGCTAAAAGTAAGAAAATATTTTTATACCCAAAAAAACAAAGTGTTTTTCGGCAAATTATTCGCTATTAACAGTAAATACCTTAAAATTCACTAATACCCAAACTCTCTTCTGTCATCCTCAGCTCTTCTTGCACTGTGTTTGACAAAACCAGTTGCGCATTTCCCATAACTGGTCGTGTATTTCCCAAAACTAGTCGTGTATCACCATAACTGGTAGTGTATTTCCCAAAACTAGTCGTGTATCAGCATAACTAGTCGTGTATTTCTCAAAACTAGTCGTGTATCACCATAACTGGTCGTGTATTTCTCAAAACTAGTCGTGTATCAGCATAACTGGTCGTGTATTTCCCAAAACCAGTCGTGTATCAGCATAACTGGTCGTGTATTTCTCAAAACTAGTCGTGTATCAGCCTAACTGGTCGTGTATTTCCCAAAACTAGTCGTGTATCACCATAACTGGTCGTGTATTTCTCAAAACTAGTCTTGCATCTGCCTAACTGGTCTTGCATTTCCCAAAACTACCTGTCATCCCGAGCGCAGTCGAGGGACATTTCCTTTCCAATAAACAGCATTTATACACATGATACTTTCATAATAATACTTTATTCTGTTTTTTGATTACAATATATAACCATATTACAACTATTGTTTTTTATTTATAACTAGTATCACATCTTTGCCCCATAACAACAATAATAAACCCATAAACATCATAAACGTTATAAATAGTATAAACTCATAAACTTTAAATTATGTGCGGAATAGTATGTGCCTTCGATTTAAAACAAAAAGCAGAAACACTAAGACCAAAAGTCCTAGAAATGTCTAAAACCATTCGTCATCGTGGTCCGGACTGGAGCGGAATTTTCAGTAATGACAAAGCAATCCTTTCTCACGAACGCTTAGCAATTGTTGACCCAGCATCAGGCAAACAACCCTTGTTTAGCCAAGACAAAACCCTGGTCCTAGCCGCCAATGGCGAAATATACAATCACCGCGAATTGCGCAAACAATTCCAAGGCAAATACCACTTCCAAACCGAAAGCGATTGCGAAGTAATCCTAGCACTATACCAACAAAAAGGCGTTCACTTCCTAGACGAAATGAACGGCATCTTCGGCTTTGCCATCTATGATGTTGCCAAAGACGAATATTTCATCGCTCGCGACCACATGGGAATCATTCCATTATACATCGGTTGGGACCAAAACGGAACCTTCTATGTCGCCTCCGAACTAAAAGCGTTAGAAGGATATTGCACCAAAATCCAACTCTTCCCTCCAGGACATTATATGTCCAGCAAAGACGGCGAATTTGTACAATGGTACAAAAGAGAATGGACCGATTATGATGCCGTAAAAGACAACGCAACCAGCATTGAAGAAATCAAAACAGCCCTTGAAGCAGCCGTTCACCGTCAGTTGATGAGCGATGTGCCTTACGGAGTGTTACTTTCCGGCGGATTAGATTCATCCATTACGTCGGCTGTAGCCAAAAAATATGCACAAAAACGTATCGAGTCAGGCGATACAGTCGATGCTTGGTATCCACAATTGCACTCCTTTGCGGTTGGTCTAGAAGGTTCACCCGATTTGGCTGCAGCTCGAAAAGTGGCCGACCATTTAGGAACCATACACCACGAAATCAAGTTTACTATTCAAGAAGGATTAGATGCCGTTCGCGATGTGATATACAATATAGAAACCTATGATGTTACAACCATCAGAGCTTCCACACCAATGTATTTGATGGCAAGAGTGATTAAATCAATGGGAATTAAAATGGTGTTGTCTGGCGAAGGTTCAGATGAATTATTTGGAGGTTATCTATATTTCCACAAAGCACCAAACGCACGAGAATTCCATGAAGAAACAGTTCGTAAATTAAGCAAACTCCACATGTATGATTGCCTGCGCGCCAACAAAAGTTTAGCCGCATGGGGAATTGAAGGTCGCGTACCATTCTTAGATAAAGAATTCATGGATGTAGCCATGCGAATCAATCCACAGGACAAAATGATTAACGGAGAACGAATGGAAAAATGGGTACTTCGCAAAGCGTTCGAAGATATGCTTCCAGCAAGTGTAGCTTGGAGACAAAAAGAACAGTTTAGCGATGGAGTAGGTTACAGTTGGATTGACACCTTGAAAGAAGTTGTTGCCGAAGCCGTTTCAGACGAACAATTAGCCAATGCTAAATTCAAGTTTCCAATACAAACACCAACATCCAAAGAAGAGTATTATTACCGTTCGATATTCCACGAGCATTTTCCAAGCGATGCAGCCGCTTTAAGCGTTCCGCAAGAAGCAAGTGTGGCATGCAGTACCAAAATCGCTTTAGAATGGGACGAAGCATTCAAAAACATGAATGATCCATCAGGAAGAGCTGTGGCAAGTGTCCATGACGATGCCTATATCAAGTAATAAAAAAGTGTTTTAAAGAATTAAAGGGCAACCTTAAAAAGAAAACTCAAGTGTATTAGTTTGAGTTTTGTTTGGAATTAGTTTGTTTGTAAAACGTTCGTCATTTTGGCGGACGTTTTTTTGTTGAAATCCCACCAAAAATGTTAATAACTTAAAGGTTTTAAACCCAATTTACAATAGGAAATACTATGTGTTTTTATATATTTGCTCGTTAGACAAAAAATAGATTTTTTACCATAAAATAATATGAGCGACGAGATTAAAAAGAACAGTTATTCGGCCGATAGTATTCAGGCATTAGAAGGAATGGAGCACGTTAGAATGCGTCCATCCATGTACATCGGTGATACTGGAGTTAGAGGATTGCATCACTTGGTTTATGAAGTAGTTGACAACTCCATTGATGAAGCATTAGCGGGACATTGTGATACAATATCCGTTTTTATAAACGAAGATAACTCTGTTTCTGTTGAAGATAACGGACGCGGAATTCCGGTTGACATGCACAAGAAAGAAGGCGTTTCTGCGCTGGAAGTGGTAATGACAAAAATCGGTGCTGGAGGAAAATTTGATAAAGACTCTTATAAAGTTTCTGGAGGATTACACGGTGTCGGCGTTTCATGTGTGAATGCCTTGTCTGATAATTTAAAAGCTACAGTTTTCAGAGACGGAAAAGTGTATGAGCAAGAATACGAAAAAGGAAAAGCAATGTATCCTGTTAAGCAAGTTGGTGAAACAACTAAACGAGGAACAATGGTTACTTTTCATCCTGATAAAACGATTTTTACTCAAACTATTGAGTTTTCATATGATACTATTGCAGGTCGTATGCGTGAGTTGTCTTTCCTGAACAAAGGAATTACCATTACGCTTACTGATAAAAGAGATGTAAATGACAAAGGCGAATTTGCTTCAGAAGTTTTCCATTCCAAAGAAGGATTGAAAGAATTCGTTCGATTTTTAGATAAAGGTAGAGAAGCTATAATTTCGCATGTGATAAGCATGGAGCATGAAAAAGGAGAAGTTCCTGTAGAAGTGGCGTTAGTTTACAATACAAGTTATTCTGAAAACATCTTTTCTTATGTAAATAACATCAATACGCACGAAGGTGGAACGCATTTGCAAGGTTTCCGTATGGGATTAACACGTACGTTGAAAAAATATGCAGACTCTTCAGGTTTATTAGATAAATTAAAATTCGAAATCACTGGTGACGATTTCCGTGAAGGATTAACAGCTATTATTTCGGTAAAAGTTCAGGAACCACAATTTGAAGGACAAACGAAAACCAAATTAGGAAACAGAGAAGTAGTTTCTCCCGTTTCTCAAGCAGTTGCTGAAATGCTTGAAAATTATTTGGAAGAAAATCCAAATGATGCTCGAATCATCGTCCAAAAAGTAATTCTTGCTGCTCAGGCACGTCACGCTGCTAAGAAAGCGCGTGAAATGGTACAACGCAAAACCGTTCTTGGCGGTGGCGGTTTGCCCGGTAAATTATCTGATTGTTCAGAACAAGATCCAGCAAAATGTGAAGTGTACCTTGTCGAGGGAGATTCAGCTGGAGGAACAGCAAAACAAGGTCGTGATAGAAACTTTCAGGCGATTTTGCCTTTGAGAGGTAAGATTTTGAACGTGGAGAAAGCAATGCACCACAAAGTTTTTGAAAACGAAGAGATTCGAAATATTTTCACAGCGTTAGGTGTAACTATAGGAACAGAAGAAGATAGCAAAGCATTGAATTTAGAGAAATTGCGTTACCATAAAGTAATTATTATGTGTGACGCCGATGTCGATGGTAGTCACATCTCTACCTTAATATTAACGTTCTTCTTCCGATTTATGAGAGAACTTATTGAAGGTGGGCATATTTATATTGCTGCACCACCTTTATATTTGGTTAAAAAAGGAAACAAAAAAGAATACGCATGGAATGATGATCAACGTGATGTAGCCAATGCAAAAATGGGAGGAAGTGCCGCTATCCAACGTTATAAAGGTCTTGGAGAGATGAACGCAGAGCAACTGTGGGAAACTACAATGGATCCAAGTTATAGAACATTACGCCAAGTTACGATTGATAGTTTAGCTGAAGCCGATAGAGTTTTCTCTATGTTGATGGGCGATGAAGTTCCGCCAAGAAGAGAGTTTATCGAGAAGAATGCAGTGTATGCTAAGATAGACGCATAAAAAGAAGATTTGTGGATTTGGTTATTCGGTTATTCGAATTGTCTTTAAATTTACAATCAACAAATTAAACAAATAACCGAATAAATATTATAAAATGAAAGTTACCATTGTTGGAGCAGGAAACGTTGGCGCAACATGCGCAGATGCTATTGCTTACAGAAGTATTGCTAGTGAAATTGTATTGCTAGACATTAGAGAAGGATTTGCAGAAGGTAAAGCGTTAGATATTATGCAATGCGCTACAAACACAGGATTTAATACAAGAGTTACGGGAGTTACAAATGATTATTCAAAAACTGCTAATAGTGATGTGGTTGTTATCACATCTGGAATTCCAAGAAAACCAGGAATGACGCGTGAGGAATTAATTGGTATTAATGCTGGAATTGTAAAATCGGTTGCAGATAGTTTGTTGCAACATTCTCCGAAAGCTGTTTTTGTAATCGTATCTAATCCTATGGATACCATGACATATTTAGCATTTAAATCTTTAGGTTTACCTAAAAACAAAATTATAGGAATGGGTGGCGCTTTAGATAGTTCTCGTTTTAGAACCTATTTATCATTAGCATTGAACAAACCAGCAAATGATATTTCAGCAATGGTTATTGGCGGTCATGGAGATACTACCATGATACCGTTGACCCGTTTGGCTTCCTATAATGGAATTCCAGTTTCCCAGTTTTTATCTACAGCGCAATTAGATAAAGTTGCTGCTGACACAATGGTTGGTGGAGCAACACTTACGGCTTTATTAGGCACTTCTGCTTGGTATGCTCCTGGAGCTTCTGTTGCTTATTTAGTCGATAGTATTTTAAATAACCAAAGAAAAATGATTGCCTGTTCTGTCTTTGTTGAAGGTGAATATGGTCAAGATGATATTTGTATTGGTGTGCCATGTATTATTGGAATAAATGGTCTAGAAGAGATTGTTGATATTAAATTAAACGATGCTGAAAAAGCATTATTTTCTAAAAGTGCTGATGCCGTTAGAAGCATGAACGATGCGTTGAAAACAGTTTTAGGTTAACATATATTTAGATATTCATAAAAGACTGCATTTTTGCAGTCTTTTTTTTGATATTAATCCGTAAAATATTGGTTAATCTTATCTATAATTATATATTTGCACGTTTCAAAAAAAATAGAATAATTGTAAATTCAACGCTTTAATTACTAATGTTATGAATTTCAGTATATTTTTTATGAATAACAATAAACAAAAAAATTAATTAATTTTAGTAATAATGCAGAATAAAGGTCTAGTTAAATTTTTCGCAATACTATTTGCATTGGTAAGTATCTATTCGCTTTCGTTCACGTTTGTGGCCAATAAAGTAAAAGATGAAGCCAAAAACTTCGCAGGAGGAAATCCTCAAAAAGAGATTAAATATCTTGATTCAATTGGTAAAGAAAAAGTCTTTCTTGATTTTTTTACTTATAACGAAGTAAAAGACAAACAAATCAACAAAGGTCTTGACCTTGAAGGAGGAATCAATGTAATTCTTCAAATATCGGTAAAAGATGTTTTGAAACAATTATCTAATAACTCTAAAAATCCTGTTTTTAACAAAGCATTAGAAGATGCAAAACTGAATCAAAGAGGAAATCAATCCTATCTTGATGCTTTTTTCGAAGCATTTGATGCTACTAAAGGAACTACAAAACTAGCTTCGCCTGATATTTTTGCCAACAGAAATCTTCAAGGACAAATCGATTTCAATATGACGGATGACCAAGTGAAAAAGGTCTTGGTTAAAAAAATTGACGAGTCAGTTGAATCGGCTTTTGGAGTATTGAGAAGTCGTATTGATAAATTTGGGGTAACCCAACCAAACATTGTTAAACTTGGACAAACGGGTAGAATTCTTATTGAATTGCCAGGGGCAAAAGATGTTGACCGTATCAAGAAATTAGTTTCTAGCAAAGCAGAATTAGAGTTCTGGGAAACTTATAAAGCAGAAGAAATGATGGGCTTTTTGCAGTCAGCAAACGAAGCTTTGAAAGCTACGGTTAAGAAAGACGAGAAAGTTGCCGCTGCAAAACCAGCTGATTCATTGACTAAATTATTGACCGATAAAACCAAAGATTCAACGGCTGCTAAAAAAGGAAACAATCCTTTATTTGATAAATTCATCTCTCAAGGTGGCGGTCCAGTTTTAGTAATTGCATCAACAAAAGATACAGCAACTATCAACGGATATTTGAAAAGACCTGAAATTCGTTCGCTTATTCCAGCAGACAAAAGGTATGTTAAATTTGCATGGGGAAAGCCAGATGTGAAAGTTGACGAGAAAACTAAAAAAGAAACTGAAACAGTTGAATTATATGCACTGAAAGGCAACAGAGATAACGTTGCTCCGATGAGCGGTGGTGTGATTATAGATGCAAGAGATACGTTTGACCAAATGGGTAAACCAGCGGTTTCTATGCAAATGAATGGTGCAGGTGCAAGAACTTGGGAAGAATTGACAGGAAGAGCTTTTACTCAAAAAAGTTATATTGCTATTGCCCTAGATAACGTAGTTTATTCTGCGCCAGGTGTTACTTCGGGACCAATTTCTGGTGGAAGATCTGAGATATCTGGAACCTTTGAAGTAGCTGAAACCAAAGATTTAGCGAACGTATTACGAGCAGGAAAATTGCCAGCAACTGCTGAGATTATTCAATCAGAAGTGGTTGGACCATCTTTGGGAGAAATAGCTATTCATGCAGGATTAATTTCTTCTATCGTTGGATTCTTATTCGTATGTTTATGGATGGTTTTCTACTACGGAAGAGCCGGTTGGTATGCTAATGCTGCCTTGATATTGAACTTACTTTTCTTATTTGGTGTGATGGCTAGCTTCGGTTTTGTATTAACATTACCTGGAATTGCGGGTATCGTGTTAACATTAGGAACTGCGGTTGATGCGAACATCATTATCTATGAAAGGGCAAAAGAAGAACTCCGAGACGGAAAATCATTAGGCGAAGCCGTGGTTACGTCTTATGGTTGGAAAGGTGCAATGCGTTCTATTATTGATGCTAACGTAACCCACGTTTTGACGGGAACTATCTTGTACATTTTCGGAACTGGATTGGTGCAAGGATTTGCTTTGACACTTTTGATTGGTATTATAACCTCATTGTTCACCTCAATATTTATTGCTAGAATATTTATCGATAGAGATATTGCGAAAAACAAAGAATTAACCTTCTCAACCAGCATTACTAAAAACTGGTTCACAGGTTTCCATTTTGATTTCATTGGAATTAAAAAATGGACGTACTTGTTTTCATCAGTTGTAGTTGTGGTTAGTTTGGTTTCTATTTTCTTCATTAACGGATTGGACCAAGGCGTTGATTTTGTTGGAGGAAGAACATTCCAAATTAAATTTCAAAAACCAGTTGAATCAACACAAGTTTCGGAAGAATTATCTAAAGCTTTTGGAACAACGGTTGAAGCCAAAGTATTTGGAGATGCTGACCAATTGAAAATTACCACCAAATACAAAATCAAAGAAGAAGGTGTTGAGGTGGATAAAGAAGTGAATGAGAAATTGTTTGCCGCTTTGCAAAAATATTACGCACCAGGATTGACCTATGAGAAATTCATCAATTCCTATGATGGCAAACAAGTGGGTGTATTGCAATCGACCAAAGTAGGTGCAGCGATTTCTGCCGATATCAAAACCAACTCTTTTTGGGCGGTTATTGGTGCTATGTTAGTCGTTGGATTATACCTTGTGATTTCGTTCCGCAAATGGCAATATTCACTTGGAGCATTGGCTGCTGTGGTGCATGACGTTATCTTTGTACTAGGAATTTATTCGTTGTTATACAAATACATGCCTTTCCACATGGAAATGGATCAGCACTTTATTGCCGCTATCCTAACCGTTATTGGATACTCTATGAACGATACCGTAATTGTATTTGACAGAATTAGAGAATTTCTTGCTGGAAACAGAAAAGGACACTTCAAAGATGTGGTAAACGCATCTATTAATACCACGCTTTCAAGAACGTTGAATACCTCATTAACGATGATTATGGTATTGTTAATCATGTTCATCTTTGGTGGCGATTCTATCCGAGGATTTATCTTCGCGATGTTGATAGGTATTATCGTTGGAACCTATTCGTCGTTATTCATTGCTACGCCAGTATTGGTAGACACGATGAGCAAAGGCGCGATTGAAGATATCGAAAAAAGACACGGTAACTAGTTTACGTAGTTTATAAAATACAAAAAGGGTTGTCCATTGGGCAACCCTTTTTTTGTTAGCGCTGTTTTTTATAGCAGAATAGCTATCGGATTTTATGCTTTAGTGCAAAACGTAAACTTGTTTTGCTCTATGTTGCTTGCTTTAGTGCAAAACAAGTTTACGTATTGCAGTAAGTTGTTTTTTTTGTGTTCGAAAAGAGAGTAAACAAAAAAGCCAAACTAATTAGTTTGGCTTATCGTTTTTAATAATATTCTTCAGCACCGCTTTATCATCATAATTGATGACCTCTAAGGTGACGTCTTTACCTTTTTTGGTTTTGCCATAGATGGTGTATAATTTGCCGCCTGCTTGTTTGATATTGCTTTTGTCAAAATCAACATCGCCATGGGTTAAAATGTTTTTAATATCTATAGTATCAATCCAATCTTGTGCAAGTTGCTTAGAAGCGACGCTATCATATTGAAAAGGTTTGTTTCTAAGGTCGTTCAATACTCTCGCATTGGGAAAATAATTGCAACGGATGTCTCTTCCACTAAATATAGCAGCTACAAAAAAACAGCCCATAACCAAACCCACTAAATAGTAGGCAAATCGTTGATAAAACTTCATAGTCGATTAATTTTTGGCAAAAGTAAACATTGTTTTAGCTGCAGTAAATTCTAAAGAAGCTTTATTTTAAAAAACAATCAAATTAATATCATTATCCGGAAGGTTGAACCAGTCGCCAATGGCTTTGTTGGTCAAAATACCGTGATAGAGATAGACGCCATTTTTCAACCCTTTGTTGCAACGAATGGCACTTTCCAATCCGCCATCTTCGGCAATTTGCAATAAGTAAGGCGTAATAATATTACTGATAGATAGCGATGCCGTTTTAGAATACCGCGACGGAATATTGGGCACGCAGTAGTGGATGATGTTGTTTTTTATAAACGTTGGGTTTTCGTGTGTCGTTACTTCCGAAGTTTCAAAACAACCACCAGTATCGATACTGACATCTACAATTACCGCTCCTTTTTTCATGTGTTCTACCATAGTTTCGGTAACCACAACTGGGCAACGTTCCTTGCCACGCAACGCGCCAATTGCCACATCACACCTGCGCAACGCTTTCAATAATGATTTGGGTTGTATGGTGGAGGTAAATATTCTTTGATTCAAATTATTTTGTAGTCGGCGCAATTTGGTGATGGAGTTGTCAAAAACTTTCACACTAGCACCTAAACCCAAAGCGGTTTTGGCGGCAAATTCTCCCGCTGTTCCTGCACCAAGAATAACAACATCGGTGGGAGGAACGCCAGTAATGTTGCCAAGTAATAATCCTTTTCCAAATTCATTGTTAATCATCAATTCGGCAGCAATTAATACCGAAGCTATTCCGGCAATTTCGCTCAAGGATTTCACTGCAGGATAGGAACCATCTTCGTCTTTGATGTATTCAAAAGCCAATGCGGTTATTTTTTTCTTGGATAATGCCTCGAAGTATTCTTTTTTTCTGGTCTTCAATTGAATGGCAGAAATCACGATGGTATTCATATTCACCAGCCCAATTTCTTCCATCGTCAAAGGTTCTACTTTTAGAATCATCGGACAGCTCAACACTTTTTTGTTGTCTTTAGTAATGGTCGCTCCAGCATCGCTAAATTCCTTATCGGTATAGCTAGAACTCAGTCCCGCTCCCGATTCAATCATCACTTTATGTCCATGAGAAGATAGCGAATTAACAGCATCAGGCGTTAAACAGATACGTCTTTCTTGATAAGAAGTTTCTTTTGGAATTCCGATAAAGAGTTCGCTTTTATGACGATAAACTTCTAATTTTTCCTCTTGAGGTAAAAGTTGCTGCTTTGTGAAAGGTGTAATGGCCATACTGCACAATTGTAATTTTGCCCCAAATTACAAAATTTTATTGAATTATGTCAATCTTAAATGTCTTTTACCGTCAACGGTTTGAGACAAATCGATAGTTGTGAAATCATCAGGAAGTAAATTCGGGATTTTTTCTGCCCATTCAATAAAACACCAATTTCCGGAATATAAATAGTCGTCAATCCCCATGTCCAGCGCTTCAATTTCTGATTTCAATCGATACATATCAAAATGATAAACCAATTGATTTTCCTCAGCTTGATATTCATTTACTAAGGAAAATGTTGGACTGCTGGTAGCGTCAGTCACACCCAATTCTTTTGCCAATGATTTGATTAAAGTTGTTTTTCCAACACCCATAGTACCATGAAAAAGGATGACTTTATGCGGTTTTTCGACAAGTATTTTTTTGGCAACTTGCTTTATTTCGTCTAATGAAAAGATGATTTCCATAACTGTTAGTGTTCAGTATTCAGTTTTTAGTAATCAGTACAGTCTGCCAACTGAGTACTTAAAACTGGCCACTATTTTACTTTGGATTAAAAACTAAAAACGGAACAATCATTTCTTCCAACGAAATTCCGCCGTGTTGATAGGTGTTTTTATAATAACTTACATAGTGATTATAATTATTTACATAAGCCAAAAAATAATCGTTCTTGGCAAAAATATAGGAACTGCTCATGTTTATGGTTGGCAATCCAATCTTCTTTGGATCTCTAACGGCATACACTTCCTTGTCTTCATAGGTCAAACTTCTACCAGTTTTGTAGCGTAAATTCAAACTTGTGTTTTTATCCCCAATCACTTTTGATGGATGTTTCACGTTTATTGTTCCGTGGTCAGTTGTGATTATCAATTTGAAACCTAGTTTTTGGGCTTGCTGAATTATTTCCAAAAGCGGTGAGTTTTTGAACCAACTTAAGGTTAAAGAACGATACGCTTTATCATCAGAAGCCAATTCTTTCACCACATCCATTTCGGTTTTGGCATGAGAGAGCATGTCCACAAAGTTGTAAACAACCGTAACCAAATCATTATCTTTTAGTCCTTTGAAATTTTCGGCTAATTTTTTTCCACTAGCCAAATTGGTAATCTTGAAATAATCTTGTTTGATATTTAAACCCAAACGCTTTAAATGCGCCGTCAAAAACTCGGCTTCAAACAGATTTTTTCCGCCGTCTTCTACATCGTTTTTCCAGTATTGCGGAAATTGTTTTTCCATTTCTAATGGCGTTAGGCCTGAGAAAATGGAGTTTCTTGCATATTGTGTAGCTGTTGGTAAACTAGCAAAATAAGGCACTTCTTTTTCTAATTTATAGTGATTGTTGACCGTGCTTTCCATGGCTTTCCATTGGTCATAACGAAGATTATCAATGACAACAAAAAGTACTGGTTTGTCTTTCTTAACTAATTCAGGAACGACTAATTCTCTAAAAAGGGTGTGCGATTGAATGGGTTTGTCCGCTTTTGGTTCGAACCAATCTTCATAATTGCGCTCAATAAATTTGCTGAACTGTGCATTGGCTTCCACTTTTTGGCTTTCCAAAATTTCAAACATATTTTGATCGTTGATGTTCTCCAATTCTAATTCCCAAAAGAGGAGTTTTTTGTAGAGTTCAACCCAATCTTCATAGGTTCTAACCATTGCCATT
The DNA here is from genome assembly GCA_043758285.1 of Flavobacterium sp. Taxonomy (GTDB): domain Bacteria; phylum Bacteroidota; class Bacteroidia; order Flavobacteriales; family Flavobacteriaceae; genus Flavobacterium. The sequence goes on along the minus strand of JAYVNT010000237.1, from coordinate 971 downwards.
TCCATAGAAATTTTGCGAAATTCTTTCTGGTAATCCAAGGTTGTTTTTTCAGAAATCAATCTGGAATGGTCTAAGTTTTTCTTCAAGCTCAACAGTATCTGATTTGGATTTACCGGTTTTATCAAATAGTCTGCTATCTTGGAGCCAATGGCTTCTTCCATGATATATTCTTCCTCACTTTTGGTAATCATAATCATTGGGGTGGACGATTTTTTTTCTTTCATTTCCGAAAGTGTTTCTAAACCGCTCATTCCTGGCATATTTTCATCCAGAAAAACAATGTCAAAGTTACCATCTTCAAAAGCATCAACAGCATCTCGACCATTGTTGAAAGTTGTCACTTTATAATTTTTCTTTTCTAGAAATAAAATGTGCGGTTTAAGTAAATCAATTTCATCATCAACCCACAGAATTTTGATAGTATCCATACTCTTATATTGTTTAACGCAAATTACTATAATATAAAACGTAGTATTATTAAATTTATTATAAATTAATAGAACTTTTTTTTAAATCGCTTTAACTAACAATAGAATGTTAAAGTATATGTAGCTTTTAAAATAATAATTACATTTGAAATAATTATTTAAGCTAATTATTAATTAAAATTTATAAAAAATGAAAAAAGTAATTTCAACAATGGCACTTTTCGCTCTTTTGTTTTCAATTAACATAAATGCTCAAGAAAAACAAGAAAAGAAAGTTGCAAAAGCTAAAACGGAAAAAGCTTCTGTAGTAACGGAGAAGAAATCTTGTTCAATGGGTGAGAAAAAAGCTTGTTGTGTTGCAAAAAAAATGGAAGAAAAAAAATAATCTTTTCTTTTAATGTTTTAAAAAGTGTCCCGATTTTCGGGACACTTTTTTGTTTTATAATTTTGTCTTGTCCTGAAATAGCGATACACAAAAAAGTATCCTTATGGAAAACCAAGAAGAACCGCGTTATACAAAGCGCACCCAAAAAGACTACAGTA
>JAYVNT010000236.1:0-6210 GCA_043758285.1 Flavobacterium sp. | reverse complement strand
AAACAAATGTAAAGCCATTTCAGGACTAACTAAAAAGTGTAAATTTGAACCAGGACTTTTAACCAAAAAGTGTAAACTTTTTTCAGGACGAGTCAGGCGGTTTAGTACTCCGCAGACACATTTGTGGTTAATCAAACATTTATTCTCCGCATCAACATTTGTGGTAAAAATCGCCACCTTCGCCAAGCCGCGAAACGTTAGGTGCAAGCGTATCGGACGACACAACAACCATTAAATTGACAGACATCGAAACGACAAGAACAAATATTATAAATCAAGCGACAGTTTGCCGACACGACAGACCGACCCTTCTGTATTTTTTATTTTTTCCCACCGCACATTTTTTAAAAACAATTTTCAGGCTGACCCACATTGCACACATTTGCAAGCCACACAAGCCGACACACAACCAAAGCTTGCAAAAGAGTGCAATCTCCCACCACACCATTAGCATTGTGGTTCCAATCAAATCTTTAAATTTGAGACTGAGTTAGTAATGAAAAAGGACAAATATTTACAAATATTCAATTACCTGCTTGAGTTTTCAAAACTCAGAAGCAATCCAGTGAGGGATATTGAGAGTTCTGATGCTCAATACCCAGACAAGGTTTGGCTTGCCGACATTCCACAATACGAAATTTTTGACTGTATTACTTTTCCTTCCTACAACGAGGACGCTGACTATTGGTTAAAGGTTACTAAACCTAAAGACGAGCCACAACAACCGACTTTCAGAAAGTTAAGCGATACGCTTAATGACTGGATTGTAAAAGAAAGTTTAACCAATGAAGATGGAACGCCAAGTTTGAAAGAGACAATAGTAAAAAACGGGAAAACTATTGCATTAGCAGACCAGCAAGAGCTTCAACAGGAGTTTGATAAATATCTAAATGAGAAATGGCTTAATGATTTAGAACTGTATAAGCAGGAAATAAAAACCTACGAATTGCAATTTGCCGAATACGAGCGAAAAGCAAAAACATACAAGCATCTATTTAGCATCTATAACAAAGCACAACAGTTCGGAGAAGAATTTGAATTAATCTTTGGAGTTGGATTACTTCATTTTAAAGAGGATTCAAATACACCACAAATTTGCAGACACATCTTAACTTCAAAAGCAGAAATTTCTTTTGAGTTTTCTCAAAGAGAATCATTTGTAAAAGTTTCACCAAGTATTGACAATGAAATTCAAATTGAAACGGATGCAATTCTTGACTTGTTCGAGCAATTTGATTCAGCAGACGTAATTGAAGCCGAAAAATTAGTAGCCTCATTTCTCAAAGAAAAGAGCATCTCTGACAATCTGTTTGACCCAAAAATTAAAGATGCTATTCAAATTTTTGCAGACAGAATTAGACCAGACGGACAATCAAAAGAAGATTTAGCAAAACCAAAAGAAGTAGCAAATAAACCTACGGTTTATTTTGCACCTGCTTTGCTGTTGAGAAAGAGGAATACAAGGAGTTTTACAGCACTTTATGAAAAAATTATTTCTGAAATAACTATTTCACCCGATTCAATAGACATTCCTTCTATCAATGATATTATTGGAGTTTTGCAACCTGAAGAAGATTCTGATTTTTCCGAAAACGGAACTTCAAATTCCTTTAGCGATGAAACTATCTACTTTCCGAAAAAATATAATGATGAACAAATTGAAATTATTGAGAAAGCAAGAAGAAATAATAAAGTATTAGTTCAAGGTCCTCCAGGAACAGGTAAATCACATACAATTGCAAATTTAATTTGTCATTTATTGGCAAATGGTAAAAAGGTTTTAGTTACAGCCTATACAAAAAGAGCATTAGAAGTTTTAAAAAATCAACTGCCAAAAGACTTTCAAAACTTAACCGTAAACCTTTTAAGTGGCGACTCTACTTCTATCCAAGACCTTGATTCAAGCGTAAATGCAATCAACGACAAACTTGCAAGTATTACAGACCTTACTCGTTACGCAAAAGAGATTGAAGAACGAGAAGCAGAATTGTCAAGAGTAAAAGGAGAAAATGCACATACAAAAAATGAATGGCTAAAAGTCAAGGAAAAATCTACACGCAGACAAAATATAAACCGAAACTATAACGGAACACTCTCAGAGATTGCTGAAAAAATTGAAAAAGAATTTTCTGCCTTTAGTTGGTATAAAGATGATTTTGCCGACATCAACAAAATTGAATTAGTTAGTGATATTGAAAATTTAATCACGCTTACAAAGAAATATCAAAACATTGATTGCAATGTTTTCAACTTTATAATTCCGCAAAAGGAAAAGCTTCTTTCACTTTCAGAACTTCGAGAATATCGGAAAATTGCAAATGACTTGCTTCAAAAATATACCTCGAAGGAGGAACATATTTTAATTACTTCTAAAAATTATCAAGAATTAAGAAACCTATTAGAAGAACTTCATAAACTATTTTTAGTAATAGAAAATAACTCTTTGCCCTTTAAAGCAAGGGTAATAAGTGATTTCCCCAACAACCAATTTCTTTGGTCGGACAAAATTTCAAGAACAAATAAATTGCTTTCCGAATTGAATGAAGAACAGTTAAAGCAATTTGATAGAAGTGTTGAAATTATATATCCGAACGACAAAAGTTGGATTCAGCTAAATGGTGATGCTAAAACCTTACTGACTTATTTAAAAGAAGGAAATAGTTTATCGGGGATGCTTTTTGCAATTAAGAAACCCCTTTTGCCGAAAAATATTAGGGAAAAATTATACTTCATTGATTCCGTAAGAGTAAACGGAAGCCCTTGCGATACCCAGTCAGAATTTGCAACTATTCTAACTGACATCAAAATAAAACAGGACTTTGAAGAACTTGAAAGGATTTGGGAAATGCAACCGAACGGAAATTCCAAGTCTTATTTTGACAAGTTAGTTTACTACAATAAACTGAAAGACGATACCGAAATATTCATCAGTATTATCGGAGATGCAAATAAATTCAAATCGCAAATTGAATCAGCATCATCCATAAATATTGCTGATTACAATAGTCTTTCTATCAAGGAGCTAATTGAGGAAACTGATTATAATTATTTACTTGCCCAAACAAAAGCATATAAGGAAAAGTTGACCGATGTAAAAAACCATCTTTCAATTCAAAATATTCATCCGCTTTCAAACAGCATCCTAAAAACACTTGCGAACATTGATACTGAAAAATACGAACAAGAGCTTTCTGAAATTGACACGCTTAATGCCGAAAAGGATAAATACATCGAATACAAAAATCTCAAAGAAAGTCTGCAAAGGAATTTCCCAACATTAGTAGATGAAATTTTACAAGACACATTTGATTCCTCAAATTTCAGACATCTTGAAAATGCAATCCATTATAAACACGCATATTCAGAAATAACTAAACTATTAGAAGAAGATTACGAAACAAAACTGGAATACAAATTATCTGACTTTGAACGACAACAAGAGAAACTAATTTCTGAGATTGCTTCTAAGAAAGCTTGGTTAAGCGTATTAGGCGGTTTGAGTAAAAACTTTTTATTGCGTCAGCATTTACAAGCGTGGGTTCAAGCAGTCAAGAAAATTGGAAAAACAGGAACAGGAAAAAGAGCTTTGAAATTCCGAAAAGAAGCTCAACATCAAATGGAGAAATGTAAAGATTCCGTTCCTTGTTGGATTATGCCTTTATATAAAGTTGCAGAAACAATAAATCCCGAACAGGGAATGTATGATTATGTGATAATTGATGAGGCAAGTCAATTAGGGGCTGATGCAATTTTTCTACTCTATATTTCTAAAAACATAATCATTGTTGGTGACGACAAACAAACTTCTCCTGAATATGTAGGCGTTGATGCAAACACAATGACACCGCATATTAACCGTCATTTACAGAATATACCATTTGCAAATTATTACGGCACAGAGTTTAGCTTTTTCGACCACGCAAAAAGATTCTGCAATGGAATGACTGTTTTGCGAGAACATTTTAGATGTATGCCAGAAATAATTGAATTCTGCAATAAACACTTTTATGCTCCCGATGGAAAAGGATTATATCCCTTAAAGCAGTATTCCGAAAATAGAATCGAACCTTTGAGAACAGAATATTGCCAAAGTGGCTTTGTTGATGGGACATATCAGAATATCACAAATAAAGTTGAGGCGGAAGGTATCGCAAATAAAATAGCAGAACTTATAAATGATGAAAATTACAAAGGGAAATCTTTCGGAGTAATTGCATTGCAAGGAAATAAGCAAGCAACAATAATTGACAATCTGATTTTAAAGAAAATTGGAGAAGTTGAATATAAAAACAGAAATATTGTTTGTGGAAATTCCGCAAGTTTTCAAGGAGACGAAAGAGATATAATGTTTTTGAGTTTAATTACTGCTCATAATCATAATAGGAGTGCATTGACAAAGCCCGAAGATGAAAGAAGATTTAATGTTGCAGTAAGTAGAGCAAAAGAACAGATTTGGCTTTATCATTCTGTGCAATTAGATGATATGAGTAATCAAAATGATTTGCGTTACAAACTTCTTGACCATTTCCTTAACCATAAACAACAACCAATTCCACCGCAGAAATTTATTGAACGGAGTATGGGCACTCAACCCGAACCATTTGAAAGTTGGTTTGAAGTTGATGTATTCAATGACATTGTTTCAAATAATTATAGTGTAATTCCACAATATGAAGTGGCAAAAGGGAGATACAGAATTGATTTGGTAACACTTTTAGGAAACGGAATAAAAATAGCAATTGAATGTGATGGGGATAAATTTCACGGTGCGGAGCAGTTTCAAAATGACTTAATGCGACAAAAAGTTTTAGAAAGATGCGGTTGGCAGTTTTTTAGAGTTAGAGGCGGTGAATATTATTCCAACCGTAAAAAAGCAATGCAACCGCTTTGGAAGCTTCTTAAAGCAAACGACATTCAAATAGAAGAACCTCAAATCAAAAACAATTATCAGCAAAGCGAGGTGGAGGTAACCGAATTTGAGACGAACGTAACCGCCCAAACCGAAACTATCAAACAAGTAATTCCGAAACAGGACACAATATTTGAACAAGCGAATTTATTTGAAACCAAGAAACAGGTTGCAATGGACTTTTCTAATCAACAGCCCATTCAGGCGGAGAATTCTATCAAGACCGCTACAAATTTATTTGCATTTCCAGAGTTCTTAGTTTTCACTTCATTGCACAACGTATATAAAATTCAAAACAGAGGGTTCAATAATAAATCACAAATCATAGAACAAATAGAATTTGAAGAAACTGAAAAACCAATTTATCTGACAGGAACAAAAAATTATAATGGTTATTTGTTTGTTGCATTTGAAAACGGAAAGGCAGGAAAAATATCTCTTACAAGTTATCAAACTGAGCAAAACAGAAAGAAATTAAAAAACGCATATAGCAATGAATCAAAATTGGTTTTCATTGAGCATATAGAGAACGATATTGATTTGGTTGCTTTGAGCAGTATAGACAAAGTTGCTTTGTTCAATACAAGTAAAATAAATCCCGTTGACAGTAGAACATCCAAAGGAGTTCAAGTAATAAAACCTAAAGACGGAAGTTTTATGAAAGCAGTTAAGAAATTGAATCAGGTTAAATTCAATGACCCTGAATATTATCGCAAAGACGGAGGTTTAAATATTGTTGGATATTATTTAAAGCAAGGAGATGAAATATAACAGCGAAAACCGACACACAAAAGCATACACATTTGCAAGCCACACAAGCGACCACACAAACCAAAGCTTGCAAAAGAGTATGCTTTTCTCCGACCCAAATAAAATTGTTTTTAAAAAATTTCCTTCCCTTCAAAAAAATAAAAAATACTCAACCCACAGCCGACACTCAACGACACGCCAACTCAATAATTACAATGGTTGTAGCCCTCGACAGACAAAAACGCCAGCACCTAACAGCGGTTTGGCAAAAGTGGCGGTTCAGTTCTCCGCAGACAGTTTTGTGGTTAATCAAACATTTGTTCTCCGCATCAACATTTGTGGTGAAAATCGCCACCTTCGCCAAGCCGCAAAACGTTACAAGCAACCCTAACGAACGACAGTGCTAACCATTAACGGCAGACAAATGAAACGACACATAAGCGGACGAGAACTGTAAGCTTCCCCAAAAACAGGCCACTTAAAAGTAGGATTCTAGCCGCAGCGCAGCGAGGCGATTGATAGAAAACTATTAGATTTAATTGGCGATATGA
>JAYVNT010000235.1:0-6342 GCA_043758285.1 Flavobacterium sp. | reverse complement strand
AATCTAAAAAACTTGACCAACAAATAACCACTATTTTCAAAGCAACCAATGATATTGAAACCGATATTGCCGATATAGCTCATGAAGGAAAATATGATTTGGTATTAGTTGGTTTAGGTAAATCTATTTTTGAAGGAACTATTTTGGGAAAAGTGCTTGGATTTACTTCTCGAATTATAAATCCAGATAGGTTGTTGGATAAATTTAAAGGAAAAGAAGGATTGTTTGAAAACTCTCCATTTGATGACAGAACCCGCTTGATAATTTCCAAAACCAAAACACCACTGGGGGTTTTAATCGATAAAGATTTGCATAAAATTGATAAAGTATTCGTTGGGGTTTATAGTGGTGGAGACGTTTTCTTGATAGACTATGTCCAAAAATTAATTTATAATAATGATTCGCATGTTACTATTTTAGATAATAATGGTCATACCAAAAACAATTTCATTGTTGAAAATGCTTTGTCAGTACTGCAACAAAATTATCCGAATAACATTGAGGTTTTTCATCCTGACCAGCTCAATAAGCCCTTTTTAGCACAACAAGACTTAATAATATTCAGTTTAGAAACCTGGAAAAAATTAGTTGATGATGAGATTTCGTGGTTAACAGACATTCCTTCGGTTTTGATAATTAAGCCATAGACTAAAACCCAAAATCAAACACAAAACTCAACTTCACCGCCACATTATCCTCAAAGCGAGTCAATTGGTTTGGGCCATATCGATAAAATCCAGTCAATCCAAAACCTTTGTAAATCTGATTCAATTCAATACCTGATTCAAAGAATCCTTGGTCTAATGTTTTATAATCAATACCGATATGATGTTCTGGATGTTGTAGATTTCCCCACGCCATTCGAGATACTAATACCAGCGATGGTTTCACTTTTTTGAACAATGCTACTCTTTTAAAACCATGTTTGAATTGAAACATCACAAATTCGCTCGAAAAGAATTCGTTAAAATACATCGTCTCAAAACTGTTTTTCCCTGCAATAGTTATTCTTTCTAGTAAGTTTTCTTTATTCAAATTATTTGGTGAAGTGTTATACAAATGTGTCAAAGGTAAGGCACCAAAAGTATAACCTACTTGCACTAAAAAAGCCGATTTTTGTCCATCCAAATATTTTTTTTCATACTCAATTCGGGCATCAATTTTTCCGAAATCAAAATCATTGGCAAAGAAATGAGGCAAAGATTTAGTAAACTGAAAAGCAAATTTTGGAAATCGTTTTTCATATTCAATTTTCCCATTTGGGGTTTGCATAAAATCGCTAAAAGGATTCCATTGTATCGAAAATATAGCAGTTGTCATCGTAAAGTCACGATACAAATGATTATTATAATTGAAAGTGTAATTAAATAAGGGACTTATTTCGCTGTGCGAAAGTTGCCATATAGTCTCTGTTTTTGGGATAATCTTAGTTTCAATATAGCCACGCCATGTTTTATGATTATAGAACGTACTAATGTTGATTGGCCTTGGGTCATAAAGCTTAAAAACCCTTTTGTCAGTAGCAAAAGTAGTACTCGCTATCTCTCGAACATCGTCAGTATAGGAACCGCCAATCCATGTGCTGGAAAAATTGCCAATTCGAATGGCTGTTCCTACATTGTATTTGATGGCTTCATCTTTCAAGCCATAAGCAGTATAACCTTCAACTCGAATTTTTTTAGAAAAAAAATCATTAGTGATACCACCAATTCCAAAACGAAAACCTTCGTAATTATTGTAACTTAAAAGATAGCGCAAATCAAAATCAAAGGGACCAAAAGGAGCATAGCCATTGATAACTTTTCGCCCAAGCCTAATTTTTTGTTCTATGTTTTGTTTGGATACAATGCTGTCTAAAGCGATATAAGTTCGTTCACTTCGAACGTCTAAACTATCGGTTCTGTTTTCCTTCCAAAAAGCATCATCTCTTTTATTGGCATTGTCTTTAATCTCAATTGCAACAGAAGATTTTCTAATTTTTAATGGATTATTGACTTCTAAATCAAAAACCTGCATATCGGAAGAAAGAAAAGTATAATCAGAAGCGGTTTTTTTAGTAACCGTTTCATCATTTTCAGCAGCAAATTCAATTCGTCCACCTAAAACAGAAGTTGGTTCTTTGCTTTTTCCTTTAATGATTTTAAAATTTTTGCGCATTGGAAACCAAATTTTTTCTTCCTGTAAATAGGTAAATTCATGTATTCCGGTAATGTTTAAAACACCACGAATGCGCATTACGGCTTTTGCAATAGCGAAATTTCCGTTATCAACATAAAGCAAACCTTCCAATCCTTTGTTGCTGATTTTATTTTTAAAATACAAAACAACAACATCACGATTGTTGATGGAAACGGTATCTAGAATTTTAAAGCGATATTCTTTCAATGCATTCTTTGAAATTGGACTTTTGTACTTAGTTTCAAAAAGTTCATAGTTAGTATCATAAATTGAAAATGATTGCAAACCAAAACCTAGTAATTCATAAATAGGTTCTTTAAACCCAGCCATTTTTGTTCCCAAAATAGTTTCTTTCAAAATGGATTTTTCAAATTGAAATAATGAAACTTTTTCGGTTAGAAACAAGTGTTGTTTAGTAATAATCTTTTTAAATTTATAAGTGGATGAGTCTATTTTCTTGATTTGATCTCTGGTAACAGCATTCACATAAATAGTATCAATCTTTCCCGAAATAGAATCTGGATTTGCTGTTACTAGCAATTTATTATACGATTTGAACTGGAAACTAGTAAGTTTCTTTTGTGGATTATTAGCTGATTTTTGGGCAATTACTTTGGCAATAATTGCATTTGCAGGATTTATATTTGATATAGTTATTTCCTTTAAAATAGCAATTTTTGGATTGAGGTAGATGGTGGAAAAAGATTTTAATTGTAATAACGGAAACGTTTTTGACTCATAACCAACATAGGAAACGGTTATCGAATCGGGTTGTGAATTTAATTGAAAAGTAAATTTTCCATCAACATCGGTGATGGATGAGATACCATTTTCCGTTTTGATCGTTGCAAACGGAAGAGCTTTTTTGGTCTCAGAATCTTTAATAATTCCATTGACTTGGAATTGTGCATGAAGCGAGAGTGTACAGCAAAAAAACGCGAAAATCAGTTGCTTCATTAGAAAGAGGTTAACACAAAATCTTTTGTAAAAATAGGAATAAAAAAATCCGTCAAATAAATTATATTTTACCAGACGGATTTAATTTGAATTAATAAAAATTATACTTTCATAATCTCGGCTTCTTTGATAGCCAAATGTTCATCAACTTTTCGAATAAAACCATCCGTTAGTTTTTGAACATCATCTTCGGCATTTTTACAAATGTCTTCTGATGTTCCATCTTTTTCCAGTTTTTTGATGTCAGTGTTGGCATCTTTTCGAGCATTTCTGATACCAATTTTAGCGTCTTCAGCTTCAACTTTGGCTTGTTTTACTAAATCGCGACGTCGCTCTTCGGTTAACGCTGGTACATTGATGATAATCATATCGCCATTATTCATTGGGTTGAATCCAATATTTGCAATCATAATTGCTTTTTCTATAGGATGCAACATGCTTTTTTCATAGGGTTGAATGGTAATCGTTCTTGCATCAGGAACATTAACATTCGATACTTGCGAAAGCGGTGTTTGCGAGCCATAATAATCTACAAAAACACTACCCAACATTTGAGGCGATGCTTTCCCAGCACGAATATTTAAAAATTCTTTTTCTAAATGTGCAATTGAACCTTCCATCGATTCTTTTGTACTGTCTAAAATAAATTCTATTTCTTCCATTTTTAATTAGATTTCTAGATTAGTTAGATTTTTAGATCATCAGACAATCTAAGTAGTCTAATAATCTAAGTCAGTCTAAAATGTCTATATTTTAACTACGGTTCCAATATTTTCTCCGTTGCAAATTTTCAATAAATTCCCTTTTTTATTCATGTCGAAAACTACGATTGGCAATGCGTTTTCCTGACTTAATGTGAAAGCAGTTGAATCCATTACGTTCAATCCTTTTTTGATAACATCGTCAAAAGTAATGCTGTCAAATTTTATGGCATTAGCATTTTTTTCAGGATCTGAATCGTAGATTCCATCCACACGTGTTCCTTTCAAAATCACATTAGCATGCACTTCAACACCACGAAGAACTGCAGCAGTATCTGTAGTAAAATAGGGATTTCCTGTTCCTGCACCAAAAATAACAATTCTTCCTTTTTCAAGGTGACGAACGGCTCTTCTTTTGATATAAGGTTCGGCAATAGCTTCAATTTTCAAAGCTGTTTGCAAACGCGTCAACATTCCTTTATCTTCCAATGCCCCTTGCAATGCCATTCCGTTAATAACCGTGGCAAGCATTCCCATATAATCTCCTTGAACTCTATCCATACCATTACTAGCACCAGCAACACCTCTAAAAATATTTCCACCACCAATAACGATTGCAATTTCTACACCTTTTGAATGAATTTCTTTAATTTCATCGGCATATTCAGCAAGACGTTTTGGGTCTATCCCATATTGTCTGTCTCCCATTAAAGCTTCGCCACTTAGTTTTAGAAGAATTCTTTTGTATTTCATTTTGGTATGTATTTATTTTTTGTGATACAAATATAAACATATTCTGTTTTTAATATAATTTCAAAAACGAGAAAGTATATTTTTAGTTATCTGATAAAGATTTTTCAAAATCTTCAGGAAAAATGCCCTTTTCAACTGAATAATCCCCAATCTTGGTTCTCCGCAAAACGGATAAATACGCTCCTGAATTCAGTGCTTTTCCAAAGTCAAAAGCTAATGAACGAATATAAGTTCCTTTGCTGCAAACAACTCTGAATTCTACATCAGGTAACTCAAATTTAGTAATTTCAAATTCATGAATCGTAGTTTTTCTAGAAGCAATTTCCACTTCTTCTCCAGCACGAGCATGTTCATACAAACGTTTTCCGTCTTTTTTGATGGCTGAAAAAGCAGGTGGTTTTTGGTCAATTTCGCCCAAAAAGTGTTTTACCGTTTCCTGAATTAATTCTGCTGTAATATGTTCTGTTGGGAAAATTGCAACCACTTCAGTTTCTAAATCGTATGATGGAGTAGTAGCACCAACAGTGAAAGTTCCAGTATATTCTTTGGCTTGACTTTGAATTTCGGTAATTCGTTTGGTGAATTTTCCTGTACAAACAATTAGTAAACCTGTTGCCAATGGATCTAATGTTCCCGCGTGACCAATTTTAAATTTTTTTGGAAGATCATATTTGCGTTTTAGAATGTACTTCAATTTATTCACCGCTTGAAACGAAGACCAAGTCAGCGGTTTGTCAATCAGAAGTATTTGACCTTCGAGATAATCTTCGGTAGTCATTAAATTGTCGTTAATTTCATTATGTAGAAATGAATAATCAGAATGGCTAATCCAGCGATAATTCTGTAATAACCAAACATTTTAAAGCCATGTTTTGATAAGTAACCGATGAAAGATTTGATGGCTAACATCGCCACAATAAAGGCAAGAACATTTCCAATAATCAACAGATTAATTTGGTCATGCGACAACACAAAACCATCTTTGTAATAATCGTAACATTTCTTTACTGTCGCTCCAAGCATGGTTGGAACCGCTAAGAAAAAGGAAAATTCAGCAGCTGTTTTTCGGGATAATTTTTGTGACATTCCACCGATGATACTCGCGCCACTTCGGGAAACTCCAGGAATCATAGCCAAACATTGGAACAAACCTATTTTTAAAGCCGTCAAATAACTGATGTTTTCAGTAATTTCAGTTTCTTCTTTATTCGTAAACCAATCGTCAACTTTTAGTAAAACAATTCCGCCTAGAACTAACGAAACGGCAACTGTTACTGGGCTTTCCAGTAAGGCGTCAATTTTTTTACTGAAAAGCAAACCAAAAATAACAGCAGGAATAAAAGCCACCAATAGTTTAAAGTAAAAATCGAGCGTTTGAAAAAATCGTTTGAAATATAAAACGACAACCGAAAGTATCGCACCAAGCTGAATTACAACAGTAAATAATTTGGTAAAATCCTCATGAGCAATCCCTATAAATGAAGAAGCAATAATCATGTGGCCTGTAGAAGAAATAGGAAGAAATTCGGTTATTCCTTCAATGATTGCTAGTAAAATCGCTTGAATATAATCCATATTTTTAGTGTTCAGTGTTCAGTGCTCAGTGTTCAGTCAACATTTTACCGTCTTCTAATTTCTGACTTCCGAATACTATTTAGTAGATTTTTTAAAAATGGAATAAATAGTAATTCCAAAACCAAATAAAACTACGGTTGGTGCCAAACGAATTCTTCGGAAACTAAAAACATCCTCG
>JAYVNT010000234.1:0-6349 GCA_043758285.1 Flavobacterium sp. | reverse complement strand
TTTTGAATTTTCCATCAAACTGAGGCATCACTTTTTGACGAAATCCTGACATATTAATGTCAGACTGAGCCTGTCGAAGTTCAAAATAATCAATGGTTTCGTTTACTTTATAATCTTTCGTTTTTCCATTTGATAAACTAACTTGCATAATTTCCCAATAGCCATTTAGTTTTTTGAGGTCCTCTTTTTTTACAGTAGAATGACACGAAATTAGCAGCAAAGCAAAAAGCAATAAACCTATTTTTTTCATTAGTTAAAATTCGATTGAATCAATGACAAATTTAATTTTAAAATTCACAAAACATGAGAAATGGAAATTAATATTATGAACATTAAACTATTTTATATCTTTAAAGTCCAAAGTCAAATTTCTTCAAAATGAAAAAAATATATCTTCTTCCTTTTCTTTTAGTTTTCCTTTCAAGTTGTAGTTCTGATTCGTCTTCAAATCCAGTTGTTGAAGAAGAAATGTATTTTCCACCTAATGACGGAAGCACCACTTGGGTAACCAAATCTATTGGAGATTTAGGTTGGAATCAAACTGCCGTGCAACCTTTATTAGATTATTTGAATTTGAAACATTCTAAATCGTTTATCATTCTAGTAAACGGAAGAATTGTGATGGAGAATTATTTTAACGGACATACTGCTACAACTCCATGGTACTGGGCAAGTGCCGGAAAAACGTTAACCTCAACCATGACTGGAATTGCACAACAAGAAGGACTTATAAATATCAACAATAAAGTTTCTGATTATATTGGAACAGGTTGGACAAGTGAAACATTGGCACAAGAAAATTTAATCACTTGTAGAAATCTGTTAACAATGACATCTGGAATAGATGATTATGTAAATGGTGTTTATAGTGACGATATTACACCTTCAAGTTTAAATTATAAAGCCGATGCTGGAACGCGTTGGGCGTATAGTAATGTATATGTAAAGTTGCAAGATGTAATTGCACAAGCCAGCGGACAAACATGGGTAAATTATTTCAATACAAAACTTAGAGATAAGTTGGGTATGACTGGAAGTTGGATACAATCTGGAAATAATGTAGTGTACTGGAGTACAACACGAAGTATGGCAAGGTTTGGACTAATGGCTTTGAATAAAGGAAAGTGGAATGGAACACAAATCGTTAACGAAACATATTTTAACCAAGCCGCGACAACTTCACAGAATATTAATTTGAGTTACGGTTATTTATGGTGGTTGAATGGAAAATCAAGTTATCATTTACCACAAACGCAACAGGAATTTAATGGAAGTATTATTGCCACTGCACCAAATGATATGTTTATGGCATTGGGTAAAAATGACCAAAAAATTTATGTAATCCCAAGTAAAAAAATGGTGGTAATCAGAATGGGTGATCCAGCTGATTCGGCAAATTTAGCTTTATCTGATTTTGACGAAACACTTTGGACAAAAATAAGTACTTTATATCAGTAATATTATTTCCTGTTGAAATATCTGATTACAGCATAAACAAATAGTAAGAAGGCAATCAGTCGCAAGCCAAGGAAAATACTAGGAAATGGTTTCTCTATAAAATAAGTCAAACCAGAGATTAGCATTGCAATGCCAATTAATTTTAATGCAGTTGCTCCTGTAAAGAATGTAATAACTTTATTCATAATTTCTATTTAAAAAAAGAGTCTACAAATTCAAATTTATTAAAAACCTGTAAATCTTCAATGCCTTCGCCTACTCCAATATATTTTACAGGTATTTGGAACTGATCTGAAATCCCTATCACAACGCCACCTTTGGCTGTTCCGTCAAGTTTGGTAACTGCAAGACAGGTAACTTCTGTCGCAGCTGTAAATTGTTTGGCTTGTTCAAATGCATTTTGCCCAGTTGATCCATCCAAAACTAATAATACATCATGTGGTGAATCTTCGACCACTTTTTGCATTACTCGTTTTACTTTGGTTAACTCGTTCATCAAATTCACTTTATTGTGCAAACGTCCAGCAGTATCGATAATTACAATATCGGCATTTTGGGTTACTGCACTTTGTAACGTATCAAAAGCAACCGAAGCTGGATCACTCCCCATTTGTTGTTTTACAATTGGCACACCAACTCTGTCTGCCCAAATTTGTAATTGGTCAATCGCAGCTGCACGAAACGTATCAGCAGCTCCAAGAACAAGACTGTAACCTGCTTTTTTGAATTGATAAGCCAGTTTTCCAATAGTTGTTGTTTTACCAACGCCATTAACCCCGACGACCATTATTACATACGGTTTTTTATTAGTCGGAATTCTGAATTCTGTTTCTTCACCCGATTTGGTTTCTGAGAGTAAACTGGCTATCTCTTCTCGAAGAATTTGATTGAGTTCATCAGTTCCCATGTATTTGTCATTGGCAACTCTTGCTTCAATTCTTTCGATAATTTTTAAAGTAGTATTCACACCAACATCTGAGGAAACTAAGACTTCTTCGAGGTTGTCCAGCACTTCATCATCTACTTTTGACTTCCCAGCAACAGCTTTAGTTAGTTTAGAAAAAAAAGAGGTTTTAGTTTGTTCTAAACCTTTGTCTAATGTTTCTTTCTTTTCTGAGGAAAATATTTTTTTGAAAAAACTCATTTTTAGTATTTGAAATCGCAAAAAATTATGGGCAAATATAAAAATAAAAAAACTACTTCCGAATGAAAGTAGCTCTGATATAAATGCTTTGTTGAATTATTTCTTTGCTAAGAAACTATCCACTTCTTCTGGTGTCATAATGCTTTCAACAAAAGTATAAGCTCCAGTTTTTGGAGATCTTACCATTTTTATAGCTTTTGATAATCTTTTAGAAGATGTTTGTAATGTTGCTACTGTTTTCTTTGCCATGATTCAAATGTTATTTATAATCCCAATGGGTTTAAAATTTTACAAATTTCTAATTATTTAATTTCTTTATGAACAGTCATTCTCTTCAAGATTGGATTAAATTTTTTAATCTCTAATCTGTCCGGAGTATTTTTTTTGTTTTTATTTGTGATGTAACGAGAAGTTCCTGGAAGTCCAGTGCCTTTATGTTCCGTACATTCTAAAATAACTTGTATTCTATTACCTTTCTTTGCCATCTTACTTTATTTTATTGGATAGAATTATTTAATAAATCCTTCAGATTTTGCTTTTTTCAAAACAGCAGCCAATCCATTTTTGTTTATTGTTTTAATTGTAGATGCCGCTACTCTTAGCGAAATCCATCTGTCTTCTTCAGCAAGATAAAAACGTTTTTTAACTAAGTTTACTGAAAATTTTCTCTTAGTTTTGTTCATAGCGTGAGAAACATTATTTCCTACCATCGCTTTTTTACCTGTAAGGTCACAAACTCTTGACATTATGCTTTTCTTTTATCGTTATTCAATTCGAGGATGCAAACTTAAGGAAAATATATTGAGAATCAAAAAAATTATAGTAGATTTTTTAAAATTTCTTTCTGTAATATTTCCAATGCTTTATTTGCTGTTCTATCTATCACTTTTTCTCGTGGTTGACCAAAATTAAATGCTGAAACAAAAACGTTGTCAGGCGTTGCCAATGCAATAAAAACTGTCCCAACTTCAACATCTGCATCTCCTTGGTTTGGTCCAGCGTTTCCTGTTGTTGCAATAGCATAATCTGTTAGCATTATTTTTTGAATTCCTAATGCCATTTCCTTTGCAACTTCGGCACTTACTACTGAGTATTTTTCAATCGTCTTAACATCAACACCAAGCAATGAAGTTTTAGTATCTGTTGCATAACTTACAACGCTACCTCTGAAATAGTTTGACGCACCAGCAACAGATGTCAGCATTTGAGCAATTTTACCACCTGTGCAACTTTCGGCTGTTGCCATAGTTTTGCCTTGTTGTGTGAGCAAACGTCCAATTATAAATTCTATAGTTTCATCTTCATCAAAACCAACGATGATATCACCTATGATTTTGGTTAGGGATTGTACATTTTCTTGAATGGCTTTTTCTAAGATTTCTTTGTTTTCGCCACGAGCTGTTAAGCGCAAACGAACTCTTCCCGGATTTGGTAAATAGGCCAATTTTAAAAATACAGGAAGGTTGTTTTCCCAGTTTTCTATTCTTTCTGCAATCATACTTTCGCCTTGACCATAGGTTAGTATGGTTTTGTGGATAATGTATGGTCGTTTGTATTCTCTAACAATTTTTAGGATGATTTCATGTTCGACTAGGTATTTCATTTCATACGGAACTCCGGGTAACGAAACGTAAACCGTATTTTCTTTTTTCATCCACATTCCTGGCGCTGTTCCCATTTTGTTGAAAAGCACTTCGCATTTGGACGGAACTAAAGCTTGATCTTTGTTTAATTGTGTGATTGGTCTTTTATAGAATCCTTCAATTATATCAGTAACATGTTTTAAAACTAATGGATTTTCGACTAATTTATCGTCAAAATATTCACAAAAAGTATGTTTGGTAATATCATCTTTTGTAGGTCCTAAACCGCCAGTTATAATAACTAAATCGACTTTGTTTTGCAATGAAGCAAAGGTGTCTAAAATGTGTTGTTTGTTGTCTGAAATGGAAAGCATTTCGGTGGTTTGAACGCCAATTTTATCTAATGCTTTTGCAATATAACCAGAGTTGGTATCAACAATTTGTCCGATTAGAATTTCGTCGCCAATGGTTACTATGGTTGCTTTCACAGAATATTAAATTTTAAATTTTAGACATTCGATTTATTCAAATGAGCTGTAAATAAATATAAAAATAGAAACCAATTTAGCCCCGATTAAAGTGAAAATCTCTTGATTTATAGGGAATTGAAACGAAAATCGGGAATTACCATAACTGATAATTCCCGAACGATTCACTTCTAAATTTTACAATTCGAAATCTTTTTTGATTTCTTTTACTGCTTTATCCACTTGACTTTGAATACTTGCAAAAGTATCATCGATTTCTTTACGTTTTCCCTCTGCTCTTGTCCATGCTTCTACCTGAAGAATTTCTTCAAATGCTACCGTCATTCCCAACAAATCAAGACTTGGCTTGATTTTGTGAGCATAACTATACGCTAATTTATGATCTTTTGTTTTGATGCCTAAATCAATTTGTTTTAGATCCTCAGGGACTTCTGTAACAAACAGCGTAATGATTTGCATTACAAATTCAGGATCGTTGTCCGAAAGTGCGTATACTTTTGCGAGGTTGTAGTTTATTGCCATTATTTTATGTGTAATCTTAATACTTTTTTGTTTTCTATAAATCCTTCTAAAATATCGTTTGGAGCTACTTTGGCAACGCCTTCTGGCGTTCCTGTAAAAATTATATCTCCTTTTTTAAGCGTAAAATAGTTCGAAATATGTGAAATTATTTCGTCTATTTTCCAAAGCATGTGGCTTGTATTTCCGTTTTGGACAGTTTGTCCGTTATTTTGCAATTCAAAAGTAATATTTTCAACCGAATTAAAAACATTTTTAGGAAGAAAGTCACCAATAATCGCTGAACCGTCAAATGCTTTGGCTTTTTCCCAAGGTAATCCTTTGTCTTTTAATTTATTTTGAACATCTCGTGCTGTAAAATCAATTCCCAAACCAATTTCGTCATAATATTTATGCGCAAACTTGGTGTCTATATATTTCCCAACTTTTGAAATCTTGACCAAAATTTCGATTTCGTGATGAATGTCATTGCTGAAAGCGGGAATGGTAAATGGTGTTTTCTTGGGTAAAATGGCAGTATCGGGTTTCATGAAAATTATGGGTTCTTCCGGACGCTCATTGTTGAGTTCGGCAATGTGATTGACATAATTTCTTCCGATGCAGATTATTTTCATTTTCTTAAGTAATTAGTGATTAGTAATTAGTGATTAGCAAACGACTTATTACTATTCACTAATTACTAATCACTATTTTGTATTCAACTTTCTTAATTTAATTGCGGTCAAAACTTTCTTGGTGTATAATGGGAATTCCGCGTTTTGTATCCAGCCAAAATAACCAGGTTCTTTGTCTAAAACATCGTCAACCAAAACTCCTTTGTGTTTTCCGAAAGTAAAGATTTCTTTTCCTTCTGGATTTATAGCTATGAAACCCGCAAAATCAACTGATTTTTTTCTTGTGGTGAATTCCGAAAGCGTTTTCATATCGTTATCTAAATCATTATATCGGTCTAATTGCGCTTTCAGAATTTCATACGTTGCCATGGTATCAGCTTCTGCACTATGTGCGTTTTCCAGAATTTGATTGCAATAAAATTTATAAGCGGCACTGAGTGTTCGTTCTTCTTTTTTGTGAAAAATTGTTTGGACATCAACCGAAACTCTGTTTTTCATATCAAAATCAACTTCGGCCCGTAATAATTCTTCTGCTAAAAGCGG
>JAYVNT010000233.1:0-6425 GCA_043758285.1 Flavobacterium sp. | reverse complement strand
TATCCATTGAAATACATGGTTTGTTTTGGAGTTGCTTCGTAGCTAAACAAGACAACGTTTTTACCTTTTTTAAATCCTTCGAATAAGTTTAAAGCTTTTCCATTATTGACGAATTTAACTTCCTTGTTATTGATTTTAACATTACTAATAACCATCTTCTGCGCATCAATTTTTATGGTATCAATAGCTTGTTTAACCTCAAAAACATAGCGAACCGAACCAAAAACTTTCTTCTCGATTGGATTTATAGATATATTGCCATAAGCAATTTTAAAATCAACTTTCTGAGTTTGTTGGGCAAAAGTAAAAACGGTAAAAAGAAGAAAAACTACTTGACGCATGAAGTATATTATTTGACACGAATATAATCATTTTTCAAATTGCCTCATTTTCAAATTTTCAAATTAAAAAACTATCTTCGCTTTATCTAATAATCCAATCTAAGAAGTCTAATATTCTAAGATGTCTAACAACCTACTTCAAACTTCCATCGAATACCTCAAAGGCGTTGGTCCACAGCGTGGTGAGTTGTTGCGTAAAGAATTAGGCATTCACCGATACGACGATTTAGTCAATTTTTTTCCCAACCGTTACATCGACAGAACACGATATTATAAAATAAACGAGTTGAATAATAACGTTGCCGAAGTTCAACTAATTGGTAAAATCATCAACATCAAAACCGTTGAATTTGGCAAGGCCAAAAAACGTTTGGTTGCCACTTTCGTGGATGAAACCGGCGAACTTGAACTCGTGTGGTTTCAAGGACACAAGTGGATACGCGAAAGTTTAAAACTAAATATGCCCTATGTCATTTTCGGAAAAGTAACAGCTTATGGCACCAATTATAACATGACCCATCCTGAATTGGAATTGCTGACAGAGCACGAACAAAGCTTGCGTTCTGCCATGCAACCCGTCTATCCATCCACAGAAACCCTTACCAATCGCGGGATTTCCAATCGAGTAGTCAATAAAATGATGCAGCAATTGTTCCTAGAAACCCAAGCCAAGTTTGTAGAAACCTTGCCCGCGTATCTTTTAGACGAATTGAGATTAATTCCAAAGAATGCGGCGATGTTCAACATCCATTTTCCAAAAAGTCAGGAACTGTTATCAAAAGCCCAATTCCGATTAAAATTTGAAGAATTATTCTTTATCCAACTCCAATTGATTACCAAAAACTTAGTTCGGAAACACAAAATCAAAGGGCATCCTTTTACTATTGTTGGCAAAAACTTTAATAACTTCTTTCAAAATCACCTGCCTTTCGAGTTAACCAATGCACAGAAAAAAGTACTGAAAGAAATCAGAAACGACATGGGTACCAATGCCCAAATGAACCGATTGTTGCAAGGCGATGTCGGTTCCGGAAAGACCATTGTGGCACTCATGGCGATGCTAATTGCTCTAGACAATGGCTTTCAAAGCTGTTTGATGGCACCAACGGAAATCCTGGCAAACCAACATTTCAACGGTTTAACCGAATTAGCGCAAGGATTAAACATCAACATAAAAATCCTAACAGGTTCCACCAAAACCGCGCAACGAAAAATCATCCACGAAGAATTAGAAAACGGAACTTTACATATTATCATCGGAACGCACGCTTTGCTCGAAGACAAAGTCAAGTTTCAAAATCTAGGGTTAGCCATTATTGACGAGCAACATCGTTTTGGCGTAGAACAACGTTCTAAACTATGGCAAAAAGGCGGAGGGGCTATTCCCCCACACATTTTAGTCATGACCGCAACACCTATTCCGCGTACGCTGGCTATGAGCTTGTATGGCGATTTAGATATTTCCGTAATTGACGAATTGCCCCCAGGACGAAAACCCATTCAAACCGTCCATCGCTATGACAGCAACCGATTAAAAGTTTGGAAATTCATCAAAGACGAAATCGCCAAAGGACGCCAAATCTATATTGTTTATCCACTAATCCAAGAAAGCGAAACCATGGATTACAAAGACTTGATGGACGGTTACGAAAGCATTTCCCGAGATTTTCCTTTGCCAGATTATAGCATTTCCATCGTTCACGGCAAGATGAAACCCGCCGATAAAGAAGCCGAGATGAAACGCTTTGCCGAAGGAAAAACCAATATCATGGTAGCCACAACCGTTATTGAAGTCGGTGTCAATATCCCCAATGCCAGCGTGATGATTATCGAGAGTGCCGAGCGTTTTGGCTTGTCACAACTCCATCAATTGCGTGGTCGTGTTGGTCGTGGTGCCGAACAGAGTTATTGCATCTTGATGACCTCGTTCAAATTATCCAGCGATAGCAAAATCCGATTAGAAACCATGTGTAAAACCAATGACGGTTTTGAAATTGCCGAAGTCGACCTCAAACTTCGCGGTCCAGGCGATATTATGGGCAAACAACAAAGCGGCGTCCTGCAACTTCAAATTGCCGATCTAGTTCGTGACAAAGACATACTTTTAGTCGCTCGAAACGAAGCCCTCAAACTACTCAAGAAAGACCCACAGATGACCATGCCCGAACATCTATCCATGAGAACGGTGTTTATAGAACTTTCCAAGAAGAAAAGTATTTGGAATTATATAAGCTAGTTGAAAGCTTATTTCTAAAGCTTAATCCAAACAACCCCAACTGATAGGTTAAAACTTCCTCTTCTTGCGAAGCCATTAACCAACCTTTATGTAGTATATAACCAACCTTGGTGTAGTATGTAATCAACCTTGGTGTGGTATATAACCAACCTTGGTATGGTATATAACCAACCTTGATGTGGTATGTAACCAACCTTGGTGTAGTATATAATCAACCTTGGTGTGGTATGTAACCAATCTTGAAAAACTATTTAACAGGATATAGGAAAGACACAACACTACAGTTTCCTCGCTACTAAATGATTTTTTTTTGTTGCATCTGTGGATGACTTTACACAGTTAATTAAACATGACCAACAACTAACTAAAATAACTAGTATTCTCATCTCTGTAACCAGTATTCCCCTCCGCTACCGCACTAATCCACTCGTGTGCTAAATAATTAAAACCTAAACAACCCTATTACAAGTTAAAATTTTACTAAAAAATCTGAAATCCGAAATCTGAAATCTGAAATCTAAAACCTATCTTTGCCCCTTGCAAAATCAAACAATCACAGATGAAAATTTCATACAATTGGTTAAAACAATTCATTAAAATAGACCTAACATCAGATGACGCTGCCTCACTCCTAACCGATTTAGGGCTAGAAGTAGAACTAGTCTACAACTACCAATCCGTTCGTGGCGGTCTCCAAGGCGTTATCGTAGGACATGTTTTAACCTGCGAAAAACATCCCGATGCCGACAGATTAAGCATCACAACCGTCGATCTTGGCGATGGAACACCAGTACAAATCGTCTGTGGCGCCTCCAATGTTGCCAAAGGGTTGAACGTTCCTGTTGCCACCATCGGTACTAAATTGTTTGACAAAGAAGGCATTGAATTTGAAATCAAAAAAGGAAAAATCCGCGGACAAGAAAGCCACGGAATGATTTGTGCCGAAGACGAATTGGGTCTAGGAACCAGCCATGACGGCATCATGATTTTGGATGCAAACCTCAAACCAGGAACACCATGCGCCAAAGTTTTCAACATCGAAAATGACGAAGTATTCGAAATTGGATTAACCCCAAACCGTGCCGATGCCATGTCGCATTATGGTGTCGCTCGTGACTTGCGCGCCAGTTTATTACAAAAAAATAGCAACATCGAGTTAATCACCCCAACAGTAAGTACCTTCCGTATTGACAAACGAACACTCAAAATTGATGTCGATGTTAAAGACAGTAAGTTAGCCCCCAGATATTGCGGCGTTACCCTTTCAGGCATTACCGTAAAACCTTCCCCAGCTTGGTTACAAAACCGTTTGAAAGCCATCGGGATTACTCCAAAAAATAATATTGTAGACGTTACCAATTATATTCTGCATGATTTAGGACAACCATTACACGCTTTTGATGCTGCCAAAATCAATGGCAAAATCATTGTTCAAACAGTAGCTGAAGGCACAAAATTTAAAACATTAGATGATGTAGAAAGAACCTTGAGTGCGGAAGACTTAATGATTTGCGACGAAAAAGGACCTCTATGTTTGGCTGGTGTTTTTGGTGGGAAAAGCTCTGGAGTTACGGATACTACCAATTCTATTTTCTTAGAAAGTGCTTATTTTAATCCTGTAAGTATCCGAAAATCGGCAAAAAGACACGGACTAAACACAGATGCTTCATTCCGTTTCGAAAGAGGAATTGATCCAAATATTACTGAATTTGCACTAAAACGTGCAGCACTTTTAATCAAAGAATTGGCTGGTGGTGAAATCACTTCCGATATCGTAGATATTTATCCAAAAAAGATCGAAGACTTTCTGGTTTTCTTAAATTTTGATAAAACCGCCAAATTAATTGGACAAGAGTTGCCCAAAGAAACCATCAAGAAAATTTTGGCATCGTTAGACATCAAAGTAAATAGCGTTTCCGATGCGGGCTTGGGCTTAATAATTCCTTCTTATCGTGTCGATGTGCAACGCGAAGTTGATGTTATTGAGGAAATCCTCCGAGTATATGGATACAACAATATCAATTTTACCAAAAAACTAAACGCAACTGTAGCCAATTCAGCTCGAACAGAAGATTATAAAGTACAAAATATTGTTGCTACACAATTGAATTCTCTTGGGTTTCATGAAATGATGGCGAATTCTTTAACATCGCCAGATTATATCAATTTATCGGATATGTTGCAAGAAGAACAAAACGTTTTGATGCTAAATCCGTTGAGCAATGATTTGTCCGCAATGCGTCAATCGTTATTATTTTCTGGATTAGAAGCGGTATCTTATAATATAAATAGAAGAAATTCAGATTTGAAATTATTCGAATTTGGAAAGACTTATCATAAAATGTCTTCGGGATATGATGAACTAAAGCATTTATCGCTCTTTTTAACCGGAAACAGAGTAGCAGAAAGCTGGACAAACGCACAAAAACAATCTGATTTCTTTTTGTTTAAAGGATATGTCAATTCCGTTTTAAATCGTTTGGGTGTTTGCAAAATCCAAAACAAACCCATTGTATCCGATATGTTTGCAGAAGGAATGGCGATAGCTTGTAGTAGTGATACTTTGGTTGAATTTGGAACCGTAAAAAAATCCATCCTTAAACATTTCGACATCAAACAAGAAGTATTCTTTGCCGATTTTAATTGGAATTTGATTTTGAAATCGATTAACAATAAAATCAAATTTACTGATATCCCCAAATATCCTGAGGTTCGAAGAGATTTGGCATTGCTAGTTGACAATGCTGTTGCTTTCGATGCAATTTATACCATTGCGCGTCAAACAGAAAAATCATTGTTGAAGGACATCAACTTATTTGATGTGTATGAAGGTAAAAATCTTCCTGAAGGTAAGAAGTCCTATGCGGTAAGTTTTACGTTGCAGGACGACACAAAAACCTTAACCGAAGAACAGATTGACAAAATCATGAATAAACTTCAAAAGAATTTAGAAACCGAAGTTGGCGCTAGTTTAAGACAATAAAAAAGTCTCCCTAACCTAAAAGGGAGACTTTTCATTTTTTACACTAAATATTTTCGAAGTACAAGTATAAAATTATGATTTAGGAGTAACTACTGCGTCAATAACATGAATTACACCATTAGATTGATTAACATCGGCAATGGTTACCTTGGCACTTTTTCCATTTTCATCAGTAATATAAAGGGCTTTACCTTTCATCCATGCTGATAAAGTTCCGCCACTAACGGTTTTCAAAGTAGCTTTCCCACCACCAGCTTTAATAGCTTTTGCAATATCTTTAGAACTCATTTTTCCTGCTACCACATGGTAAGTCAAAATGGTTTGCAATAATTTTAAGTTCTCTGGTTTTAGCAATGTTTCCACAGTTCCTTTTGGCAATTTGTCAAAAGCCGCATTAGTTGGAGCAAAAACAGTAAATGGTCCTTTTCCTTGTAACGTTTCAACCAAACCTGCTGCTTTTACTGCTGCAACCAATGTAGTATGGTCTTTAGAATTAACAGCATTTTCAATAATGTTTTTTGATGGATACATTGGTGCACCACCAACGGTTACCGTTTTTTCTTTTTGGGCAAAAATAGAGGTTGTTACAAATAAGGATAAGGCAAAAAAGGCAGTTGTTAAAAAATTTTTAGTTTTCATAATTATTTATTTTTTTAAAGTTATATACCCATTTACGCCAACACATTGCTTATGGTTTTTAAAAGAGTCCATTTTTTTATTGAATTAACATTTTGCTAACTTTAACATTAGTTTAATGTACTGATATTCAAAAAATAAAGTGATAATTTTATTTTATTGTATTTTTATTTTGTAAATTTAATTTAGGATATATTTCTGTTTGTATAATTCAAAAATCTTTTAAAAT
>JAYVNT010000232.1:0-2002 GCA_043758285.1 Flavobacterium sp. | reverse complement strand
TAGTCATTTCTTACTCTTAACATTTAGATTTGTTGCACCGGCTTGGCTAGCCGAAAAAATGTTGTTGATTGTTTATTTGGGAGGCTTAGCTATCTCTTTTCGACTTTTGATAAAAGAATTAGCGCCCAATAATATAAGTTTTAGTTTTTTAGTATTTCCTTTCAGTTATTCTTTCTTGTTTTATTTAGGATTTTATAATTACAGCTTGTCGTTTGTTTTTTTCTTTCTAAGTCTATGGGTGTATTTTAAATACAGCCGTTCAAAAAAACTTCAGTTTTATGTTTTATTAGGCCTACTTATTACGCTTACTTATTTTTCAAATGTGCTATTGTTTGTATTCTTAGGCTTTACATTAGGATGTTGTAGTGTATATGAAACGTTTTATGAACAAGGCAAAACGAATAGTATAAATTGGAAGCATGCAATTCTGAAATTGGGAACGCTTCTTTTAATTTCAATACCAAGTTTGTTTTGTTTTTATTTGTTTTACTCAAGTGTTACTTTTTTTGCAACAGGAGAATCGTTGTCTTTTAAAGAATTGTTAAAATGGATTATAGATGTAAGACCACTTATAATTTATAGCTATGAAGAAGA
Source organism: Flavobacterium sp. (assembly GCA_043758285.1). Classification (GTDB taxonomy): domain Bacteria; phylum Bacteroidota; class Bacteroidia; order Flavobacteriales; family Flavobacteriaceae; genus Flavobacterium. Next base: position 1,408 of record JAYVNT010000232.1, on the reverse strand, counting down.
TGCACTGTATACCCGAATTATGGGATACATACTAATGCTGTTGATGATTGTAATAGTGTATAAAAGATATATAAGCAGAACTTTTGGTTTAAAAAAAACAGATGTTATTCTACTCCCTTTATTATTAGCTATTCTATTATTCTTTGTCGTACCAGATTCATCTGGCGCAGGAATGATGTCTATTCGTTATGCGATTTTAAGTTGCATGCTTTTTATAATATGGTTATCAACCCAATTTGTTTCTGTGCTAACAAGAGCATTAATTATGCTCACTTTATTTTTGTCTACTGTGCTATTGGTTAATCATGTTTTTGTATTGCATAAATTAAACAAAGATGCGGTTGAAGTTTACTCGGCTTCAAATTACATCCAAGAAGGAAGCGTGGTATTACCAGTAAATTTATCAGAGGATTGGATGCAGATTCATTTCTCTAATTATTTAGGAATAGATAAACCTATGGTAATATTAGAGAACTATGAGGCTTTAGTAGGATGGTTTCCAGTGAAATGGAATGCTAATAGGCCGAATTTTTTATTAAATGGTAAAGAGGAAATTGAAGGTGTGCAATGGATAACGAATAGAGAGTCCAATGTAAAACGAGAAATTGATTATGTTTTCATATACGGTAACTTGAATCATTATCAAGATGTAAAATGGAAAGGTCTTACAATGGTTATACATCAAAATTTTAAATTGGTGCATGAAAGCAAAAATGTGTTCGTGTTTGAAAGGATAAACTTATAATTTCTTTCCTTCAATTAACAGTTTAAAAAAATCTCTATAATTATCGCCCACAGGAATAGCTTTTTTGCCTATATGAATAATGTTACGTTCGATAGATTCAATTTTATTGAACGCGATAATAAAAGAACGGTGCACTCTAACAAAATTTTCGTTTGGCAAAAACTCTTCTACCGACTTAATACTTAAAAGCGATAATATTTTTTCGTTCTTTAATTGAAAAGCGACATAATCTTTTTCACTTTCAATATATAAGATGTCGTCTAAAAATATTTTTATCGTTTTGTATTCTGTTTTTACAAATATAAAATCAGCACTATTGTTAGTCGTAATAGTTTCAATAACTTCATTAGGTGATGAAAGTCTTAGCTTTATTTTATTGACAGATTTTAAAAAGCGTTCGAATGGAATGGGTTTTACTAAATAATCTACCGCATCGAGTTCATAGCTTTCCAATGCATAGTTGGGGTAGGCTGTAGTAAAAATAACCAAAGGTTTATTTTGTAACGTTCGCAACAATTCAAATCCTGTTAATTCTGGCATTTGAATATCAAGAAAAATGAAGTCGACTTTTTCTTTGTGTAAAAAATCAATGGCCTCAAAAGCGGTACTAATTTTGGCTTTTAAATTTAAAAAAGGAATTTTATTAGAATGGTGTGCAATAAC
>JAYVNT010000231.1:0-2002 GCA_043758285.1 Flavobacterium sp. | reverse complement strand
AAAAATTAACGCACTGAACGAGCAACTTAGAAACCTGATTCAGCTGCAATCGCACCAAATACGTGGACATGTTACCACTCTTAAAGGCTTAATTTATTTAACAAAATTTGAATATCCGGCAACGAACTTTGAATATATTCAGTTGTTAGAAACGGTTATTAATCAATTGGATGACGAAATTCACGAAATTGTATCAACTACGTATAAATCAATTTTGGATACTACAAATTGAGAAGAGACAATACTCAATATTGAGATTTTCCAGCCATTGCAAATGATAATTCGTTCATAGCTTTTACTAAAAAAAAATCTAAAGGTCAAAAAAATAGTTGGCTGGTTAACCATAATACAGGGTAGTATTGAAATATCTCTAGGTTTAGCTCAACGCCCTGCAAAATGGAGTTTATCTAAACTATTCAGCTAAATAGCTTGACAGAAACATCACAATTTTTCCACTTCATCTTGATAAATTTAAGCTACCGAGACCTGAAAAAATAAAAATTATTTTCAGGAAAGGATTTATATCTTCGCAACTTATACGCTTTGATAATTATGAAGAAACTTATACTATTTTTATTGGCATCATCTACCACTTTAAACCTTTTTTCGCAAACCTCTCAAAATGAGACAACTTTCAAGCCCTCAAAAAATGACTGGGCGACAGAATTGAATATAAATCCCTTTAAAGGAGAACTTAGTTTAAACAATTCACTTAAGCAAATTAAGGTAAGGAAATTTACTCAAGATAATGTTGCATTAAGATTTGGATTTAATGCGAACAGGTTAAGCTCCACATTTGAAAACGTTAATCCCTACGGTACAAATGCCAGCGTTTACAAAAACAATAGAAGTAGCACAACAGTGGGAATTAATTTTGGTGTAGAAAAACATTTAAAAGGAACTAAGAGACTTTCGCCCTATATAGGACTAGACATCGAATTGGCTAATAAAAGCAGCAAGCAAGAAATTACAAATGGCCAAGTGACGACAACCATTAAAGGCTCATGGACTAATGTTGCTACTTCTTATAGTGGTTATGACCAGTATGGGAATCCGATAGCACGTCAGACATATTCGGAAGACGAAAAAGCATTTTTCAGCTATGGGTTAAATGTGGTATCGGGGTTTGACTTCTATATATCACGCCATTTTTTCTTCGGTTCTGAATTTAGCTTCGGTTTTCAAAACAAAAACTATAAAAACCTTGAAGTCAGCACCACAGGATCTGCAAGTAATCCATCAAACAACACGGAGCAAAAAAATAGTGCATTTACTTTTGGGCCAAGCGTAATTAATGGAATTCGTTTAGGATATGTGTTATAGTACGACAATAGCGATGAAAAAAAAACTGAATATATTTCTCATTGTCTTTATTTGCATATCGGCAATTTGTGGATGCAAAAAAGATAAACAAATTCACCCAGAAGTTTTAACGCTGCCTATTGAAGCGGTATCACCAACGAAGGTTACTTTTAAAGGAACAATCGTAAACAAAGGAACTTTTACTATTTCAGACCACGGCTTTATTTATGGGGATAATCCTTCGTTAAGTGAAACCTACGGAACAAGGGTATCATTAGGAAGTGATGTTACAGAAGGTTCTATATCAAAATTAGTGACCAACGTAAAGCTAAATAATGGTGCCAGGACTTTATATGCCAGGGCATTTTTATCCAATACAAACGGGACTGTTTTTGGGCAAATAACATCTGTAGAAATGCCTGCCATAACGGCTAATGGAATGACCCCCGCAAGTGCTAAAGCTGGCGATCAGGTTGTATTAAACGGCAACTTTTTTTCCTTAACAAAAGATGAAATTTCAGTAACGTTCGGGAACGTTCAGGCAAATGTTGTAGAGGTAACTTCTACCAAAATCACGGTAATTGTACCGACGGGAATAACTACCAATTATGGCAATCAAATTTCTGTTTCGTTAAGTGCAGGTGGCCAAAATTTAAATATTTCGTATTCCTTCACTATCCTTCCAAGTGTGAAAGGGTTT
>JAYVNT010000230.1:0-2003 GCA_043758285.1 Flavobacterium sp. | reverse complement strand
CCCTTTTTATTTCTTCTTCTTCTTCATCAACCCATTCGTCTTGCTGCTCTTCAAAGGTTTCATATTGTTCGGTAAAAACTTCATCCACATTTTGTGGTGAAGTTTCTTGTTTAGTAATTGTCTTTTCTAATTTATCAGCAAGCCCTTGCAAAGTGCCTGAAATAGCATAGGTAGAGGATGCCAACAACTTACGAAGTATTAAAGTCATAAGGGTTCGCTGTCCGGGTGGCAAAGCATACAAGTTTGGTCTTTGCAGATAATCGGAAACTAAGTTGTAAAGCTGCTGTTCATCTTCACGGGGGGTAAACTCTTGCAGTATGCAAGTGCGGTTTGTGTAGTTGATGTATTCTAACACTTGCCTACGCAATGTTCGTTTGCAAACCGGAACTAATCTTCTTTTTAATTCATCAAAGTTTTTTTCTTCTGATAGCCGTGTGTATTGCGTTTTGAAACTTTTTAAATCGCCAAAGGCATATTCATCAATGATGCTTACTAAACCATAAAGTTCTAACAATGAATTTTGCAATGGCGTAGCCGTTAGCAAAATTTTTGGTGCATGTAGCACCGCTTCTTTAATTGCTTTAGCAATTTTATTGTTGGGTTTGTAAACATTTCTTAGTCGGTGTGCTTCATCAATTACAACTAAGTCCCAATCAACTTTGCTTACATAAATTGCTTTGCTTTTTATAAAGTGGTATGAACAAATTACAATCTTTTCAGCTTGCTGAAAAGGATTGAAATTGCCTGTTGCAATTACTTCATTAAAAGATTTTGCTTCTAAAATTATTGATGGAAGAAAAAATTTATCTGCAATTTCTTGGTTCCATTGTTTACGCAAATTAGCAGGTGCAATGATTAAAATTTTGCGTTTGCGTTCTGCCCACTTTTGAGAAATAACAATTCCGGCTTCAATGGTTTTTCCTAATCCTACTTCATCTGCCAACACTGCCCCTTTTGAAAGTGGTGATTGAAAAGCAAACAAAGCTGCATCTACCTGATGGGGGTTTAAATCAACCTGTGCATCGGATAATGAAGCAGTGAATTTTTCCAAGCTATTTGAAGAATAGCGTTTGGTTAATTCATGAGCAAAATATTTTGCATGGTAGGGTGTGATGCTCATTTTTTCTTGATTTTTTTTAATGCAAGTTTTAAGGCATCTTCTCCTTCCTTGTCGTTGTTGATAGTATCTGAAATTTTATCAGCAAGCCAAACAGTTAAAAGCGGTTCGGCAGGAGTTTGTAAAAACTCCGCCAACTTCAATACTTGTTCACGGCTTGCATTGCGTTCACCTCTTTCTAATTTACTTACGAAAGCGGTGTCCACTTCAAGAAATGCAGCGGCTTGCCTGAGTAGCAATTTTTTATTCTCCCTATGTTTGCGAATGGTTTCTCCGAAGGTCATTTATTCAACTAATTTTGACTTGTCAAAAGTAGTCAAATGTAAGCAAAGGAGTGCAATAAAAAGTAAAGAAATGTATTAAGTAAGGATAGTCAAGGCAGTCAAGCTATTAAGTGGATTGCTTTTCGGTAATGGATTTATAAACTCCTCTGCCTTGCTTGGTAATTCTTTTTGCTTTCTCCAATTTTTTGAGGCAGGTAAACAGAGTTTGCTTTGATACTTCTTCAGTATCAACAAACTCTTTATTCAATTCCTTTGTGTAGGTTTCCCCCTGCTCTGAATGGGTTTTATCGTAGATAAAATCAAAGATAAGTTCGGGGTTGGTGTCGTCTGTTCTTCCATCACTTTCTTTGAGTAGTGCCGCTTCTGGGGTTTCCATTGTTGGTGTTATCCATTGGCTGCCATCCATTTCAAACACTGTAACAAATTCATCATTCTCTGGTCTGTAACGGTAGGCAACTTCTTTCATGTATCTCTTGCCTTCGGGTGTTCTGCCAATACCTATCATAAAATCGCTGTCTTGTGCTAATATTCTTGAACCTGCCAAGCTATCAATGCAAAGTGGCTTGCCGCTTTGCTTTGGTGTGTGGTGAATTATAATCAAA
>JAYVNT010000229.1:0-2004 GCA_043758285.1 Flavobacterium sp. | reverse complement strand
TAAAAAGAAATGGACTGAATACCTGCTGGAATTCTTTATGCTTTTTCTTGCAGTGTTTTTGGGTTTTGTTGCGGAAAATATTAGGGAAAACTCCGTGGAAAGACATAGAGAAAAAGAATACATGGAAAGTTTGGTTAATGATATAAAAGCTGACACTGCAAATGCAGGCGTTGTTTTCAGAGATTTTTTACACCGACAACCATATATTGACACCATTGTTACAAGTTTTGGTGATATGCTGCATGGAAATTCGAAAATATACGCACAATATAGAAAAAAGGCTTACGGTTCTTTTGCCGATTTTAATCCTTCTGATGGTACAATGCAACAACTTAAAAATGCAGGTGGCCTCCGTTTAATTCGAAATAAGAAAGTTGTTGACAGCATTCTTAATTATGATGCCACCATTAAGTTAGTAACCATAGAAAGCAATCATTTAGCACAAAACAAATACAATGGATTATATACTAGTGCAGGCAGTTATATTAATGACTACAAAGTTGATACATTAATTAAATCCTACGGAGCAAACTGGTTTGATCATGCAGGAGATTTATTTTCTACAACAGACCAACAAAAACGTTTTGAGTTTTACTACAAATTAAAATATGTGCAGACATCATCATACTCTTATTTACCATTGCTTTATGGCTATCAAGAACAGGGGAAAAGACTGATTGAGCTACTTAGAAAAGAATATCATTTAAAAAACGAATGATGTAGCACGAACGCACAACAGTGGGTTTTGTGCAAGTGCGGCTTGACGTTGTAGCAATCAACATCAGCAACATAGCAGCATTTGTTCGGGCGGGACAAACATCGCCAAACATTAGTTCTTATTATTTAACTTTATCAAAAGCCAAGCAGAGGTTACGGGCGGACGGAATTCTAATGCCACACCTGCTACAAAGCCCTAACGTTATCTGCCATTTTATAGAAACCCTTAACGACTATTTCTTGCAATGAAAATAATTAAAGGAAACATATTTAGGACAGACCATCAAACAATAGTAAATACCGTAAATTGTTTCGGAATTATGGGTACAGGACTTGCTTTGGAATGTAAATATCGTTACCCTGAAATGTTCTTGCGATACAAAGAAATTTGCGATAAAAAATTACTTGCCATTGGTAAATTATACCTGTACAAGACAAATCAAAAATGGATTTTAAACTTTCCAACGAAATATCATTGGAAATTTGACACCAAGACTGAATATTTAGTCAAAGGACTTCAAAAGTTCAAAGAAACATACAGAGATAAAGGGATTACATCCGTCGCATTTCCTTTATTAGGTGCTCAAAATGGCGGACTTACAAAAGAAGAATCTCTTGATATGCTTGAAAAATATTTAATTGGTGTTGAAATACCAATTGAAATATATCAGTATGAGGAAAATGCCCCAGACAATTTATTTGAAGTTTTCAGTAAAACATTTCTTTCTCAAACAAATTCCGATTTAAAGAAATTAACACTTTTAAAGACAGACAAAATCAACAAAATAAGAGATATTTTAGAAAACAAGGAACTTAATAACATGGGGCAATTAACTGTATTTGATGGAATAGGAGAAACAACAATTCAAAGATGTTTTGATTATGCTATGCGTGCCGACACATTAAACATTCAAACAAATCTATTTTAAAATGAATTTAGAAACAGCAAAACAAATTTTATCAAAATCAATAAACAACCTTCAAAATAGAAGAGGGCAAATCACACTTGAAGATGTTGAAGCAGAAATTATAAATAATGCTTGTTTGGCAATATTGAAAAATAATGAAATTCATAGGGCAACTGAATACGCTTCAATTTTTTCAACAGCAGCAAGTGACCTTATTTCTAAATATTCCCAAAGAGAAATATCAAATGCACTTATAGGAATACCTCAAAACGTAGAATGGGAAGGAATGTGGGATTTTTTAAGAGATTATTTTCAGAAAAATCACGGTATTCAAATTGATAATGTGGAAGCAACACCCACAATATTTTATTCAACTAAA
>JAYVNT010000228.1:0-2004 GCA_043758285.1 Flavobacterium sp. | reverse complement strand
TCCAGTGTGACTATTATTTCGGGAATCACTATAGGTGAAAAGGCAAAAATAGGTGCTTGTGCACTCGTTAATAAATCAGTAGCAGCTAATACCTTTGTCGGAGGAGTTCCTGCTAAAGAGAGGAAGTGAAAAAAAGAATTGTAATAAGAATTACAGGCGGATTAGGAAATCAATTTTTTATTTACAATTACTATTGATTCTTAAAGCAAAAATTTCCTGAATGCGAAATTTGCTTCGACAGAACGCCTTATTTTAAATTATTCTCTAACGAAAAAAATAGCTTTCACGTAAAATACAGTATTAATTATGTTCTTGATCTCTTTTATGATGTTCAGTATTTAAACAAACTTTCAAGTAAGATCGTTTACAACATTGCTAAATGGAATAAAAGATATTTCAAAAGTTCAATGCTTCCGATGTTGATACATGAAGCGGATCTCAGAGAAGATAGTAATATTCTTGAAAAGTATAATTACATGGTTCTTTCAGGACATTTCATTTCCAGAAAATATTTAGTATCTGACCCTGGCACTTATTCAAGATCACTTAAATTAAATGTGAGGCAGGAACGCATGCTTAAGGATATTAAAAACAAAAATTCAGTTTCGATACATATAAGAGGTGGACAGTATTTAACGCATAGTAAAGTGATCCTGGAATTTGCACCCGTTCAAAAAGAATATTATCAAAAAGCTATTGAACACATTAGGTCGAAAATTAAGGATCCTGCGTTTTATGTTTTCACTAACGATCAGGAATTTTCAAGGTCATTATTAAAGGGTGAGAATTCTGAATTGATCTTCGTAGATAAGAATACAGAGGCTGTTGATTTCTTTCTGATGTCGGAATGCAAGAACAATATCATAATTAACTCCACTTTTAGCTGGTGGGCCGCTTATCTTAATAAAGATCACAATAAAATAGTGGTGGCTCCAAAAACTTGGTCAGGCGAAGTTGTAGTAAATCCTGAGTATGACAAACTCCCTATGGAAAATTGGATAAAATTTTAATGAAACGATTTGTTCTTTTTTCTCCGGATTATAAGGATGATTGGTTTTATAAAGACGGTGCTCAATTGCTTTTAAATATAGAGCGCTTTGGATTCATACCTGAAATATTAGTATTTGATAATGCATCTTCTTACCCTCTAACTGAAAAAAAAATAAAGGTCACTAAAGTCAACCACAGGAAATTTGTCTGGGGAAATCTGACACTTTTATTTTATTTGTTGAAGAATGCGAAAACCATAAAAGTGTTCATGACCTGTCAGATCAGTTTCTCATCGCTTTTTTTATCCTTTGTTTACAGAATTTTTAACCCAAAAGGTTTCGCCTATTTAAAAATGGATAATAATCACTTTGCCAGAGAAAGATATGATTGGGAGTTGATATGGCAAAATAGAATTCCTTTTTGGAGGATAAAGAATGTGTTGATGAAAAGTCTTTTTATAAAGAAGATCAATTTGTTCAGTATAGAAGATGGCATGTCGAAAAGATACTTTGAAGAAAAATATTTGTTTCTAAAAGATAGATTGATTCTTCTCTATAATGGTTTTACAGCTCAGAAAGAGGAGGGAACACAAACGCACTTCGCTGAAAAAAAAAATTATATGTTATCAGTTGCCAGATTTGGAATTTATGAGAAAGCTACAGATATACTCTTAGAAGCGTTTGCCGGCACAAAAAAAGAGCAAGACTGGAAGCTGATCCTTTGCGGAACTATTGATCCTGGATTTAAAAAACATATAGAAGAATATTTCAAAAACGAACCTGATCTGAAAGAAAGAGTGATCTTCACCGGTCATTTGAACCGGGCCGAACTTTTTAATTTTTACAGGCAAGCAAAAATATTTGTTCTGCCATCAAGAAGTGAGGGATTTCCGAATGCTATTTCTGATGCCTTGTTTTTTGGGAACGCGGTAATTACTACTAATAAAGTAGCGATAAATGATATTATTAAAAATCGGATGGGGCTTGTGGTTAATCCGGATAATGTACCGCAATT
>JAYVNT010000227.1:0-2005 GCA_043758285.1 Flavobacterium sp. | reverse complement strand
CACTCCATCTTTTTTTACCGCTTATGTGGTGCAAGCCCATTGTAATAAGGTGCTGCACCGGGTCTTCATCAGTAATTTCTACAAGGTCTATGCTTTTAAAATCGCTTTCAGTTAGCTTGCCTACATCGTTGCCTTTTACAAACTCATCATACAAATATTTTAGTGTGGTAACCCTTCGGTTGCCTTCTAATATTAAATAGTTTTCGCCTATTTTTTTTACCTGTATCTGGTCTATATCTAAAAAACCATTGGTTTTAAAGCTGGTAATTAAATCGTTGATATTATCGTTGTTTTTACCTGCTACAAAGTTCATGGTGCGTTGCTGCACCCTTGGGTCTGCCACCTGGTCATCTGCAACAGGTTTGTAATCTGGTCTATCAATAAACCTGTAATTGTTAGGGTCTAACAATAGGTTTTTGATGTGCTTGGTTATTCTTTTACTTTCCATTTGTATATGTATTATTCAAGTAATTTAATTCAAATTTGATATTTTTATCAATCTCTATAATATCCTTTTGCATTTGTAGCAGACGGTGAATATTGACAAGTTTAAGCCTCTTCTGCGTTGTATCTGTTTTCATCTATTTTGCTTTTTCAATTAATTTGTCTTCATAACCGCACACTTTCAACATACTCTTGTAATGGTCTTCATCAACTTTTTTAATAAGCCACAATACATCATTTACCACATTTTTACCTTCTTCAAATAATGTTTCTATGGTATTGTCAAAAGATTCTATTCTGTCTAAATGCGAATACTTATTGATGAAGTAAAAAATTCTTTCTTTCTGCTGGGTGGATAATCCTTTCTTCTCTCCTAATTGCAATGCCCCATTAAAATTACCATTGTCGGGGGTCTTGAAACTTGTAAAAGCTTCTAATAACCTACGGATTGAATTTGCAATTGTAAAGCAAACACTGTCATCCATATCATCAATGTCCTGATAATTTAAAACAGTATTAAACACATATAATATTCAGAATGAAATCTTGTAAGTGAGTTTCCAGCATCTACAAGCACACCCTGCTTTGCTAAATAAAAATGTGAAACATCCGGGTCTGCTTTACTACCATTTTTCTTTATCATCCAATCCCTAACCTGTTTGAAAAACCAAAAATTATGAGTGAATACAAAAAGTTGCTTTGCTCCTTCTGACGATTTTTTTATAAGGCTTGAGGCATTAAATAAATGGTTGCTGTCGAAACTGGAAATAGGGTCGTCCAAAATAATAATCTGATTAGCTATAATGGCATCATTTTCTTGAATTTTGGAGAAAAAGTATATTAATGAAATTGCCGTTTTTTCTCCTTCGCTAAGGTTTCTTGCTATTACGCTACCCCTCTTTAATTGATAGCCTCCTTCTGCTTGCCGTTCAAGGGTAATGTCATTACGACCCAAAAACTTATGAAGACTATCTTCAATTTCGCCAATAGCCAACGTATCACTTTTTAATTCATCTTCCAGTTTCTTTATTGCAACTGTTAATAATGAAGTAGCCTCAACTTCAACATCTTTTTTTGCAACAGTATCTTCAATTTCTTTCTCTGTATCTTTTAATTTTTCAGTGCCTGCCGACTGGCTCACAAAATGGTATTCAATTTTTTTCTTTGCAGCCTCTGCCAATTCTTTGTGTGAAAGGCTAATTTTATTATGCTCTTCAATTACCGCTTTTAATTTTTCTAATTCTGTATTGAAATTAGAAAACACGGAACTATCAGAAACTGCCTCCTCAACAATAGAGAAAGGATTTGTTTTCTTGTCTGATAATCGTTTTATCCATTCATTGATTTTTGCATTAACTAATTTCAGTTTGCTGTTGGTATCTGTAATTGCAATATCATAACCCGCCCGTAGGTTTTCGTACAATAGATGATTTTCATTTATTAATTCTGCCCTAATACCTTTTTCGAGTTTAGCGACCTGTTCGGTAATGCTATTTATTAGTTCGCCATATTCTTTGCTGTAGTGTCCTTCTAATGCTTCAATCCTTTCTTTCTTTAATGG
>JAYVNT010000226.1:0-6451 GCA_043758285.1 Flavobacterium sp. | reverse complement strand
AAGAATCTTTTAGAAGTATAGCAATCTCTTCTTGCTCATAAGTTTTACCTGTAATACACTTTAGCGAACTGGCTTGTGGAATGTCATCGAAATTAGTTTGGTTTAAATTTAATCCTATTCCAATAATTGCATTTATACTTCCATCGGGTTTAATAGTGTTTTCAATTAGTATTCCTGCCAATTTTTTATTTTCTGCCATAATGTCGTTAGGCCATTTTATGAAAACATTAGGGATTTGAATGTTTTTTAAAACTTTTATTATTGACAGTGCGACCGCAATATTAAAATCGTATATATTTTGATTATCAAGTTGGACATCTTTAATCAAAATACTCATAGTTAAGTTTTTACCTTTTTCAGAAACCCACTTTGCTCCCATTTGACCTTTGCCATTGGTTTGTTCATTAGCCAATACCATAGTATAATTTTCCAAGTTAGTTACTCTAGCTAACTGCTTCAAATAGTCATTGGTTGAATCTATGGCATCGAGTTTGATTATAGGCATAATAGAAGGATAAATATTAACGAATTTTAAACTTTTGTTGAACAAAAATAAAGACAAAAAGTAATACCTTTGCAAAACATACTTAAAATATAAATGACGAAGAAAGCGGTTAATACAGATGTTCTTTTGGCGAACATCATAAAAGGGATTGAAGAAGTAAAAGGAAATGACATAGATATCTTGGATTTGAGAGCGATAGATACTGCAGTTTGTGACTATTTTATAATCTGTAACGGAAATTCCAACACACAAGTTAATGCGATAGTTAACTCCATCCAAAAATTAGTTTCTAAAGAATTAAAAGATAAACCTTGGCATGTTGAAGGTTCAGATAATGCTGAATGGGTATTAATGGATTATGTAAACATAGTAGTCCATGTTTTCCAAAAACAAATTCGCGAATTTTACAACATAGAAGGACTATGGGGCGATGCCAAAATAACAACCATTCAAAATAAATATTAAAATAGTTCACAGTAAAAAAAATGGCCAACGAAAAAAAACCTAATAATTTCAAAATAAGTCCGTGGTATATATACATAGCTTTAATAGCTGTTTTTATTGCACTTAACATCTACGGCGGTTCTAGTTTTCAGGATGCAACCAAAATATCCTACTCTAAATTTAATGAATTTTTAAACAAAGGGCAGATTGAAAAAGTAATCATCTACAACAAAACTGAAGGCGAAGCTTATCTAACAAAAGAAGCATTAAAAGACAAGTCCAATGCCAAAGTTGCAAAAGACATGCTTGGTAATGCAAACAAAGGTCCACACTACTCTTTTGATATTGGAAACGATCAAAGCTTCCAAAATAATATTGAAAAAGCAGCTCAAGAAGGTAAAATAAAAGATTACGATTTCAAAGCTAAAAGTAATTGGCCAGATCTATTGTTCCAAATACTGCCATTTATAATAATTATTGGACTTTGGATTTTAATAATGCGAAGAATGTCTGGAGGTGCTGGAGGTGCTGGCGGTCAAATATTCAATATTGGAAAATCGAGAGCCAAACTTTTTGACGAAAAAGCAGAAGTTAAAACCACATTTAAAGATGTTGCCGGATTAGAAGGCGCCAAAGAAGAAATTCAAGAAATCGTAGAATTTCTTAAAACTCCAGAAAAATATACCATTTTAGGTGGAAAAATTCCAAAAGGGGCACTCTTAGTTGGTCCTCCAGGTACTGGAAAAACGTTATTAGCCAAAGCCGTTGCTGGCGAAGCTAAAGTCCCATTCTTCTCACTGTCAGGTTCTGATTTTGTTGAAATGTTTGTTGGTGTTGGTGCTTCACGTGTTAGAGATTTATTCAAACAAGCCAAAGACAAAGCACCCTCTATAATTTTCATTGATGAAATTGATGCCGTTGGTAGAGCAAGAGGGAAAAATAATATGTCTGGTGGCAATGACGAACGCGAAAATACATTGAACCAATTGCTAACAGAAATGGACGGTTTTGGAACCAATACACACGTAATTGTAATTGCTGCAACCAACAGAGCAGATGTTTTAGACAAAGCTTTAATGCGTGCTGGACGTTTTGACCGTCAAATTTATGTTGACTTACCAGACATCAGAGAACGAAAAGAAATCTTTGAAGTACACTTAGCTCCGCTGAAAAAGGTAGAAAATTTAGATACCGATTTCTTGGCCAAACAAACACCAGGATTTTCAGGTGCAGATATTGCCAACGTGTGTAACGAAGCTGCATTAATAGCAGCTAGAAATAACAAAACTGCCGTTGACAAACAAGATTTCTTAGATGCCGTTGATAGAATTGTTGGTGGATTAGAAAAGAAAAACAAAATTGTAACCACCGAAGAGAAACGTGCGATAGCTGTTCACGAAGCTGGTCATGCTACCGTAAGTTGGATGCTTGAACATGCTGCACCACTGATTAAAGTTACCATTGTACCAAGAGGTCAAAGTTTAGGTGCTGCTTGGTATTTACCAGAAGAAAGATTAATAGTTCGACCAGAGCAAATGCTAGATGAAATGTGTGCAACGATGGGAGGAAGAGCGGCAGAAAAAGTCATTTTTAATAAAATTTCTACAGGAGCTTTGAGCGATCTGGAAAAAGTAACCAAACAAGCTCGTGCCATGGTTACTATATATGGTCTTAATGAAAAATTAGGCAACATTACATATTATGACTCTTCAGGGCAAAGTGAATACAGTTTCTCTAAACCTTATTCAGAAGAAACAGCACAAATAATTGATCAAGAAATTTCAACACTAATCGAAAAAGAATACCAAAGAGCTATAAAAATTTTAGAGGATAACAAAGAAAAATTAGAACAGCTTGCTGCTATTCTGATAGAAAAAGAAGTTATTTTTAAAGATGATTTGGAAACACTTTTTGGGAAAAGACCTTTCAATATTCCTGCAGAAGAAACCGATATAGTTTAACAATTAGATTTTTAACATTTTTTTAAAATCTTAATTCAAAACATACTTTTGAATTAAGATTTTTTTATCTTTGGAGGATTTCAATTTTCAACCTAGATTATACCAAAACAAGCATGAGTCTTTTCAGAAAATTTTTTGGCACCGGTAATGATGCCTCTGACGAAGAAAGTCAAAGCGAATTCAATAATGTTCCTTCTAGCTTTTCATTACTTCCTGCTGATGAAAAGTTCACCTATAACTTCAAAAAAAATGGCGGTAAGTTTTTGTATTGTGAAAACTTAAACGAAGTAAAAGATCAATTTCTAAATATTCTAGAAGAAAATGATTGGTTTGAATGTGAAGCTTTATGTTATGAAAAGAATTTACATAGTATGTTAGATGAAAACAAACTAAACTATGACAAACCAGCCAATCCAGTATTTTTATTTGCTAGTTGCGAAAACTTGATTGCTGATGAAGGTTCTGTACTTTTTTCTTCTAACCAAATAAAGCAAAACAAACCCAATGATTTGCCTAACAATATCATTATCCTAGCTACTACCAGCCAAATATTAGAAACAAAAAGTGATGGTCTTAGGGTTATTAAAAAGAAATATGTAAAGGATTATCCAACAAACATTACCACTATCAAATATTTTGAGAAAGCAAAAGACGAAGACTTTCTTCAATACGGAAGCACCGCAAAGAACTTATATCTGCTGCTTCTAGAAGATTTATAAAATGAACGAATCGCTAAAGAGATTACTATCTGGTGTTGTTTATGTCTCACTGCTTTTAATTGCTACTTGGTATTCTGCTACTAGTTTTTATATTCTGTTTGGTATATTCATGCTGATTGCAGTTTATGAGTTTTGTAAATTAGTCAATCTAAATAAAATACTTCCACTACTCTTTGGTGCTTTCACTTTTGGTTTAGCCACACAATTTAAAACAACGCAAATCAACGATGTGCTACTTTTATTTGCAACGCTATTTGTGTCTATAAAATGTTTGCATCTTCTCTTTATTTCGCAAAAAAACAAAATCGATAAGCTTTCCAAATACATTTATGTTATTGGTTATGTTATTTTTCCTTTTATCATAATTACAAAAATTCATGCTTTCAATCCAAAAATTGTAATCAGTATTTTTATCCTAATTTGGACCAATGATACTTTTGCTTACATTGTTGGAAAATCAATAGGGAAACACAAACTATTAGAAAAAATATCTCCCAAAAAAACCATAGAAGGTTTCATCGGCGGGATGTTGTTTTCAATACTAGCTGGGATTTTAATTTCAAAATTTTATTTTGAACCCAAACCATATTATCTTTATACCTCAGTACTTATCTGGATAATAAGCGCAATAATCATCAGTATATTTAGCACTTTAGGTGATTTAATCGAATCTAAATTTAAAAGAATTGCGGGAGCTAAAGACAGTGGAACTATAATGCCCGGTCATGGTGGTATTTTAGATCGACTAGATAGTATTATATTTGTGGCACCATTTGTTTATTTATTTTATCAAATCTTATATTATGTTTCATAAAGAAGGCGGGAAAATTATTTTAATAGCAACAACAGTAACTGTAATCATTACACTGTTTGCACCAAAGTTGAGTTCTATATTCTGGTTAGAAAAATCCATTCAAATTGCAGCTTTGGTTTTTCTTCTTTTGATTTTACAATTTTTTAGAAATCCAAACAGAAAAATAGAAGCAAACGATACCCTAGTTCTTGCTCCTGTTGATGGAAAAGTTGTGGTAATTGAAGAAGTATTTGAACCCGAATATTTCAAAGACAAGCGCATGCAAGTTTCCATTTTTATGTCGCCAATAAATGTGCATGTCACTCGTTATGCCGTTAGCGGAAAAATAAAATACAGCAAATACCATCCAGGAAAATATCTGGTAGCATGGCATCCAAAAGCCAGTACCGAAAACGAACGAACAACTGTTGTGATTGAAAACCGAGTTTTTGGCGAAATTCTGTACCGTCAAATTGCTGGAGCTTTGGCTCGTAGAATTGTAAATTATGCCGAAGAAGGTATGCAAGTTCGTCAAGGCGATGATGCTGGTTTTATCAAATTTGGTTCAAGAGTCGATATTTTTTTCCCATTGGGAACCAAAATAGAAGTTGCTTTGCAACAAAATGCCGTTGGAAACCAAACCATAATTGCACAAAAAGCATAACGTGAAATGGCTGAAAAAGAATTAGATATTCGATTTCAAGAAGCGGTAGCTATTGCTTCCGAAATATCGCAATCATCCCTTCCACAAGATGAGCAATTGCGGTTGTATGCCTATTATAAACAAGCTACTTTTGGCACTATTAACTTTAACGCCTCCTCTGATTTTGACTTGCGAAACGCCTTTAAAACCAACGCTTGGATGCAAATCAGTCACCTGTCCGTAGACGAAGCTAAAGAACTTTATATCGAAGCAATACTTGCCATTGCAAATAATAAAAAATAGCCCTATGAAAAATATTTTTGCAATAGTATTGTGCTTTTCCTTTATACTATTATTACCGTCGTGCAAAAGAAAAAAACTGACCGAAGTTGTCGAAGTGCCCTTGCCATCTGCCGAAGAAAAAATCACCATTGGACAACCCGATGATGTAACGGCAAACGACGGACAGTTTCCGTTGGCAAAATTACCCTATCAATACAATGCGCTTTCGCCAAGTATTGACATCCTGACCATGGAAGTGCATTATTCAAAACACTATCTCACCTACACCAACAATTTGAATAAAGATGTGGCTGAAGATGCTACACTTACCGATTTATCGATTGAAGATATCCTAAAAAAATGTGATGGAACCAATGCTGATTTGAAAAACAATGCTGGTGGTTATTACAACCATAGTTTGTTTTGGGAAGGCATGGCACCTAAAGCTGGCGGACAACCCAAAGATACCTTAGCCACTGTTATCACAAGAGATTTTGGCAGTTTTGAAAACTTCAAAACACAGTTTTCAGATGTTGCCGAAAAACAATTTGGTTCTGGTTGGGCATGGCTAATCGTGGATAAAACTGGAAAACTACAAGTGACAGGATCTCCAAATCAAGACAATCCGTTGATGCCAAAACAAACCGTTTCAGGAACACCACTTTTAAACCTCGACGTTTGGGAACACGCGTACTACCTAGATTACCAATACAAACGCAAAAGATATATTGAAAATTTCTTCAAAATTATCAATTGGAAAAAAGTTTCCGAGCGCTATGAAGAAGCGATTGCGAAGAAGTAATTCCGTTTTTTTAATTAGTTTATCATGATAAACGGTAACAAATTAAATTTACCATACTGACGCAATCGAAATGGTAATAAATACAATCCTCAACGGTGAAAGCTGTTGGGGATTTTTTTTTAAAATCACCTCGAAAATATGCTTTAAAAAATAAAGATTCAGGTGCTTAATTAAGACCTACCTTGCTTAAATTAAGCACTACACCTCTTAATTAAGCCCTACTACTCTTAAATTAAGGTACCCTACTCTTAATAAGCAGCTTTTTGCTGCTTCGAAGAGGTTATTAGCTGCTTCGAAGAAGC
>JAYVNT010000225.1:0-2010 GCA_043758285.1 Flavobacterium sp. | reverse complement strand
GTTGAACATTAGAAACGAAAAAAAGGCTGTCTTCTTCATGCTGAAAGTCTTGAAAGTCTAAAGTAATTTTAGTATGCTTGGGTAAATAAATAATTTTTGCAAATGCTGCTGTATCGTTAATGGTTTGTTCAATATTGGTGGAGTTGGTGATATAAATTAGCCCAAATTTTTTATTTAAAAATGTTTTTTGCATAGTAATAGTTGTATGACGCACAACGCTCAAATATACGAAAGGGTTGTCGTACTTTTTGTATCTTCTATCTTCAGCACTAATAAAGCTCTATACAACCCGTACGTAAAATAAATTTAAAAGATTAAGTTCGCCGATATCATTTAAAATAATAAAACAGCGTCCGTTAAAAAAAACTCCCTCGCAAAAAAATTGCGAAGGAGTTTTTTTATTCCTTACAAAACCAACTAACCTAACTAATTTAACAACTCATAAATACCGGCAGTACATTGTCCGTTCGGTCAAACGATGCGTTTTTTTTGGAAGGTGTAGTTCGAGCGGAGGAAGAAATGACACAATAGGTGCTTTAAAAATGTATTTCATTGGTGCGTGTGCTTAAACCAAATTTTTTTTTGGAATTTCCTTTGAACGCTTCACGTTCTCATAAAACTTAATTCCGACTCTTTCAATATGTTTTACGAGTTCTATATTATCTGTGAATTGTGGCGCAACAACATCAACGAAGTAAGGAATAGGTACTTCTTCATTTAATTTTCCTAAGAGATTAATAGCCGTAATATTTTTTAATTGACTGCCATAAATCGCTATATCAATATCACTTCCTTTTTTGTGACTGCCTTTTGCCCTGCTTCCGAAAATAACGGCGCGTTCAACATCATCAAATTTTTTGATGGTGTCGCAAATGCAATTAAAACTCGGATCACTTATGCCGAAAGTATTATTCATGAACAAATTTTGTCAAAATTTCTTTAAAAATAGCGAGTTGCGGATAGAATTGTTCGGTAATTAACTTGTACGCCAATTTAGCATTCGTTTCATAGTAAGTATGTGACATAAGGTTTCTTTTTTCGAGCATATCAATCCAAATATCTCCATTATCTATTAAATCATATTGAAAACCTTTTTTAATGGCATCTCTTGGAAATTTTGCTTCTATGTTTTTAAATTCCAAATAATCTCTCAAAGTTTTCCAAGCCAATTCGAATGTAAATTCAAAACCTTGAATAAGCCCTTGTTTTTCCAAATCGCTTAACGCTCTTGACTTATCAAGAACAATAGCTTTTTCCAATTGATGAAAAGCTTTGCTGAAATTAGAAAAACGTTGAGTCCACCGAATATCTTGCTCGCTCATTTTACTAAATTGTTTTTTAGCAAAGTTAAATCATTTTTTTTGTTTGCCTCCGATTTTTTCTCCATGCACACGATAACCCACAATACATTTTACTATCGAATTATCCGTACCCGGCATGAGCGGAACTCAGCCGTGCGTTGCGTTTTTTATGAAGATGTGATACGAACGGGGTCTCAGACTGTATGTGAGCGGTAAAATTTTGCAAGAATAGGCATTGAAGACCTATAAAAGATGAAAAACATATTTTAGATAATTTTATGTCAAAAAATTGATAAAGAAAAATAACTAAACCTGAAAAATGCTGCTACCTTTGTAAAACAATAATTAGATTAAATTATTATTTTCAAAATAATATGCCTTCCATGCCTCTCTTTGAAGCACACTTGGGAGGCTTTCTTTATTAGTTGAATAAGTATAGAATATGCAATTTACAAAGCCTCCGCTTTCTGTGTCTCAACAAATTTCTTTACTTCAATCAAGAGGACTGCTAATTGTAGACACATCTAAAGCCGAACATTTTTTGAATAATGTAAGCTATTATAGATTGAGTGCGTATATGCTGCCACTTCAAATTTATGGGCGGACAGATCACCAATTTATCGCTTTTTTCGCTTTACTCAAAAGCAACGTATTCGATTTTTAACCCGAATTACGGCACAAAAAAATTCACACAAATTTTAGATTTTAC
>JAYVNT010000224.1:0-2014 GCA_043758285.1 Flavobacterium sp. | reverse complement strand
ACAACCAACAGCAGCTACAAAAGCTTTATCGTTTAGTTTCATGGCTCTTTTTACAACATGTCGGAATTGTTTATCGGCATTATCGGTAACCGAACAGGTATTGATGACATAAATATCGGCGACTTCTTCAAAATCGACTCTGTCAAAATCTTCATTCTGAAAATTTCTCGCGATAGTAGAAGTCTCGGAGAAATTGAGTTTGCATCCTAAAGTATAAAAGGCTACTTTTATTTTGTTTTCCATAGTATTCCTCAATTGATGAAATCGTTGTCAAAAATTGAAGTTGCAAATTTAAGAAGTTTAAATAAAAAAGAAGCCACGAATACATAAATAATTTAAGAACTAAATCTATAAAAAAATTCGTGAATTCGTGGCTAATTATAAAATCTAATCTTTTCTATATTTTTTTGTGATTTCGAAAACGTGCTCCATGATTTTGGCATCTTCTTCGGAGAATTCAACCTGACGGCGTGCCATTACGATTTTAGCAGTTTGAAAAGCTTTTGAAGTTAAATAAGTTGTGAATCCTGCAGCTCCGCCCCAAGAAAAACTTGGCACAAAATTTCGTGGAAATCCAGAACCAAAAATATTAGTTGAAACACCTACAACAGTTCCGGTGTTGAACATGGTGTTGATTCCACATTTGCTGTGATCGCCCATCATCAATCCGCAGAATTGAAGACCTGTCCTAGCAAAACCTTCTGTTTCATAGCTCCACAAGCGCACTTCTTCGTAATTATTTTTCAGATTGGAATTGTTGCTGTCAGCTCCAATATTACACCATTCGCCAAGAACAGAATTTCCTAAAAATCCATCGTGTCCTTTGTTAGAATAACCCATCAAAACTGAGTTGCTTACTTCGCCACCAATAACCGAATGTGGTCCAACGGTTGTGGCTCCATATACTTTGGAAGCTAGCTTCACTCTACTTGATTCGCATAAAGCAAATGGTCCGCGAATTACTGAACCTTCCATAATTTCGGCATTTTTTCCAATGTAGATTGGTCCTGTTGAAGCATTCAGCGTTACAAACTCAAGCTTTGCTCCTTCTTCGATAAAAATATTTTCTGGTGAAAGTACGTTGACACTTTTCGGAATTGGTTGTGAATTTCTGCCTTCGGTAATCAATTCAAAATCTTCGCGAAGTGCTGCATCGTTTTTGGCAAAAATATCCCATGTATTGGCAACTGTTAAGCATTCCTCTTGGTAATCAATAATCTCATAACTATCAAAATCAACTTCATCTTGCGTATCATTGGTGTAGAATGCAATTACATCTTCACCTTTGAATATGGCTTGGTTATTTTCTAGATTTTTCACCATTTCAGCCAAAACATCATTAGGCAAAAAAGACGCATTTATCATAACATTTTCTTCCATTTCTACCATTGGAAATTTTTCAGAAAGATATTCTTCGGTCAAAGTCGTCGTTGTGTAGCCTAAATATTTTTCCCATTTTTCACGAATAGTCAAAATTCCAATACGTATATCGGCAACTGGTCTAGTAAAAGTAAATGGCAATAAAGCGTTGCGTACCGTTCCGTCAAAAAGTATATAATTCATTTGATTATCTTTTAGAGACCTAGCATTGCTACGTCAGTACTATTAAATATAATATTTTGCTAATTTAAATAAAAAAACCACTCTCTTTCGAGAATGGTTTTGATAAAATTGAAACACTTACAACTATTATTTTGAGTGCTTAGCGTATTTAGTTTTGAATTTATCAATACGTCCTGCAGTATCGATAAGTTTAGATTTACCTGTGTAAAAAGGATGAGAAGTTCTAGAAATCTCCATTTTGAAAACTGGATATTCGACACCTTCGTGCGTGATCGTTTCTTTTGTTTCTACTGTTGATTTAGTGATAAAAACTTCGTCGTTTGACATGTCTTTAAAAGCAACTAATCTGTAATTTTCTGGGTGAATTCCTTGTTTCATTTGTAAATCTTTTTATTGTTATGAAGTAGTTTGTTTTGAAGCTTTCGCTCTGAAAGGTATAAACCAGCTACAA
>JAYVNT010000223.1:0-2015 GCA_043758285.1 Flavobacterium sp. | reverse complement strand
GTGTATTTTTCGTACACAAAATATTGTTTGGTATCTTCGGCTTGTAAACGAACCCAAATTTGATTATCTTTAATAAATGTGGTCTTTATCAACACTCTGTCCTTGTTTTTACCACAAGTATCGTTTTTCTTTTTGAAATAGTAACGGATTTGGTCGTTGTAGTATTGTTTTACGAAGTTCGGGTTTTCGTTTCGCAGGTCAATGCTGAGCGTAGCATTATCTTCTGTTTTATAGGTAAACGTTGTATATATAAACTCAGTCTTGGAGGTTATGTCTGGGAAAATGGTTTTTATTTCGTTTGGAAAATTGGTACGGTGAATGCGGGTGTAACGTGCACCATCTTTATCTTCGAGCGAAAAGTAAAAAGTGAGTTTTTCTGTCGGATAATCAAATGTAATTGTGTTGATAAAAAGTGAATCTTCCATAAGGTCGGTATGTTATGTGTGAGTATTGTTTTACATTAATGTTAGTTCATTTTGATAGTCTATATACTTAACTCTCTAAAAACCCCAAATACTTCATCAACCAATGTTCTTCTATCTAATCCTAAATTCATTTCTTCACATGCTGTTTCTGCCACAAGTGAACAAGAAAAGCAAGCCGATAAATTAAGGTCAAAGATGCCTTGACCTTCAGATTCCCAACAAAGTGGATCAGACGAACAGTTTATTGACCGTTCGAGCCCTTTCTTAATTATCTCTAATATTTTAACAGGCTCACCTTGAGAAACTAAACCTCCCATACTGCCTTCAGAACCTTCTGCTGTATATATAAGAACACCCGACATTAGTTTTTCCGGATTTGTAGATATATAGAGTCTTTCCTTTAAACTGGCAGTTGGATAGCCACAAGAAAATTCAAGTTCTCTCATCATCATGTGTGAGAATGTATGAATTAAAAAATGTTTGTACTTATTGTTGTAAATCTTCATTTTGGAACTAAGTCCTTGACTATTTGGATTAGGTAGTTCTTTGAAATATTTTTCAAATCTATCTTCTAATTGCAATCTGTTTTCTGATATCCAATTGTCAATGTGTTCATTGGAAAACTCAAAGAAAAGACCTTCACCTAAAGTCTTATTTGCAGGAAGTGTAAATAATTCTTTAGATTCAATTGAGAATATGTTTTGACCACTTGATGATTCACTCACTTCACCATTCACAACAATTCTTTCCTTAGGTTTAACCCTAGTGAAGTCCAACTGAATATTTGTTACCTCCAATTCTTCGACCTGCTGGATTTTTTTAAAAAACTGAGAAAGTTCATTGGGCAACTGAATATCTTTAAATCTTAATCCATCATTTATTTCAATATCTGGCAGTACGGAATGAGTTGAAAAACATCGGCATTCCTGCCAACGGTATTCTTCGTGTTTGTCGTTTGCTTCTACAACATTTGGTATGTCTAAAAACTCTGATTCTAATTGCAATTTAAAGACACTTTCATTTTCAGGATTAATATCGTTGTCAATTAAAAAATCACTGAAATCAAAATTTGAGTTCCAGTATTCTTCGCGAGTTATTGCTTTTCGCTCAAAATATTTATTATACTTCTTTTCTAAGATAACAATAGCCTCAATTAGTTCTTTCGGCTTATTCTCAGCTAAGTGCATTGGTATATATAGACTTGAAAAACCATTTGCATAGTAAACATTGTTGGCAGTTACCAATGCAATTCTCATTTTTTCTCGACCATTTTTATTATCATTTCTAATGAAACAACTTTCATATGGTAGAATTGAAGGATTATCAATATCTAATTCCCAAGGTTTTTGTCCAATACAATATGGTTCTAAGCTGTTGATACCCTCAAGGTTAATTTTCGGTTTGTCTTTATCAGAACCAGACCCTAAACCACAGCTATTGCATTCAATGTAGATACTGCCATAACCTTCAGACTTTGTTTTACTTTCAGTCCATTTAAGTTTTGGATTACTACAACAAGGACCAACCATTGCATTTGACATAAGGTTTTCACCTTTATCATCATCAGGTCGATGTCTAAGATACTTTTCT
>JAYVNT010000222.1:0-2017 GCA_043758285.1 Flavobacterium sp. | reverse complement strand
TAAAGTATTAAAAAACAGAGCTAATCAAAGCCCTTCCCGGAGGGAATTTAGTTCAACACACGCCTATGTTCATTGGCTGGCTGACGTGCATTTAGCGGTCTTTGCTCCCGCATTTTCCTTGTCGCAGGGCGACAGCGAACGCTCCCGCAAACCGCCAAATGCCCATAGCCTCGGTCGTTAGGCGGCATGCAAAAAATAAAAGACAAACCAATAAAAAAACAAATCAATGAAAACAAGAACAATTTTATTCGCAGCTTTAACATTCCTCTCAAGTTGCACAATTAATCAAAGAATTTCATATTCTACAAAAGACATTAAGACAAATCAAGACCAGAAACTTTCAACATTAGTTTTAGACATTGAAGAATTTACTGACCACAGAAAAGACAATCCTGACAACGACGTTCTATTTACAAGTTCAAAAGATGCTTCAATTGATGGCAAAATTAGATGTATAAATTCAGAAAAGAATTATAAGAAAGAGCCTGTAACGCTACAACTTTCAAAGATGCTTGTTGAACACTTGAACTTGAGAAATTCATTTAAGAAAGCTGTATTGAATAATAAAGATACAGCAGACTATTACATTAAAGGCGATTTAAGAAATTTCTATGGTAATCAGAAATACTCAACTGCTGCTGCTGTTGGTGCTCAGTTTGGACTAATTGGTGCTCTTGCGACTGCCGGAGTTAAGTCAGATGGAAAAATTGTTTTTGAAATTAACGATATAAAGATTTACGACAGGAATAATCAGATTATCAAAACAATTGGAACTTTCAAAAGAGAATATGTTGGTGATTTCCCTGCTGACGCATATTGTTGGTGCATGTTCCAAAACGTGAATATTAAATTAAAGGATTATTTCTCCGAATTAATCACAACAGTTGAGAGTGAAATAAATATCGCTCGAAATTAACTAGAAAAGCACGACCGCCTAATACACGCCTATGGGACATTGGCTGGCTGACGTGCATTTCGGCAGTTTTGCTCCCGCATTTACTTTGTCGCAGGGCGACAGTGAACGCTCCCGCAAACCGCCAATGCCCATAGCCTCGGTCGTTAGGGGTTATTGTAAAAAAAAGAAATAGAAGGTTTAAAGCTTTGTAAAAAATATACGAAATGAAGAAATTACTAATTATTGGGATTATTTGCTGCTTTGGATTACACACAAAAGCACAAAACGATTTATTAATTTTAAACAATGAAAAACCGTTTGGTAACAACTTGACAACTAACAAGGAAATAGTTGGAAATGAGTTTATTTTTCCAGAAAGAATTGAAAAGTCTTATCTTGAAACTAAGTCTAATCGTATCACCATTCAACTGAGAGGTTTATTATTGGGTGGTCCATATCTAAAAAACAATGGTCATGTGGTTTTATATGACCTTTCCAATAAAAAAACAATTTGGGATAAGTCTATAAATTATCAATATTACTATTTGGAGCAAAATGGAAAATATATATTTAAAACTGGATTGAAGAAAACCTATTGCCTTGACTTTGAAAATGGAGAAGATCTTTGGAAAGCAAAAAATACCATTGCATTTACTAACCCTGAATTAAAGATTGGTGTAGGTTACACACCGTATATTAGCAACCAACTTTTTTATAACGATATCAATTTTGAAGGTATAGATTTAAATTCAGGAAATTCAATCTGGAAAAGAGAGATAAACCACGACTACGGTTTAGATGATATTTTTATGTTGAATGACAGTGTTGCAATGATTGTTTCCTCAGGACTACACACTGTAAATCTAAAAACTGGCTTAGGTTGGGATTACAATGCTATAACCGGAGTTCCATTCATGCAAGTAATGAAAACAAAAATAAAATCTAATGTAATTATTGACAGTTTGGATATTTATTTTGCTTCAAAAGAGAAAATCTCTAGATTAGATATAGATGGTAATTTAATTTGGTCGACACCACTTCCTGAGAACCTAACAAGTACTTCCAATATCATTCTTTCTGATAGTACTTTATATATGATTAATAGTGGTTCCTCTCAATGCG
>JAYVNT010000221.1:0-2019 GCA_043758285.1 Flavobacterium sp. | reverse complement strand
CGGTAGCCAATACCTTGCGTTAAATACTCGGTGATCGCTTGTTGTCTTATGTCCATTTTAGTTGTTTTTTAGACAACCTATATCAGGACAAGTCAGTTACTGATGATGAAGATAACAACTAAAGCTCAATTCATAATGTCCTGCTGGAGCTATTGCTGATATTGATTTGTAGCCGATTGCTATTCCGTCAGCCAGCCTATTGCCAAACCCAATGTTAGCTGTTCGTGGCTCGTCAATTCGCAATTATTGTCATTCGGTTACGCCATTAATTCTTACTTTCTTTAATACTGTCTTTCCATTTAACCATTTCTTGGTAAACATTATTTTCTGAAACAGTGTCTTTGAGTATTTGGTCGTAGGTCAAAAGCTTAATGTCTATTAGGTACTCCATCATTAACCTTCCTTTGTAATAATAATTTGGAACTTCGCACCCGCCTTCATCTGATAAAATCCAAATGCCCGTTGCTTTGCTTTCAAGGTTAATGTACCTGTCAATATCGTTTGTCAAACTATAATTTTTATTTGAAAGCTCTGTGTGTTT
The DNA here is from genome assembly GCA_043758285.1 of Flavobacterium sp. Lineage (GTDB taxonomy): Bacteria > Bacteroidota > Bacteroidia > Flavobacteriales > Flavobacteriaceae > Flavobacterium. The sequence goes on along the minus strand of JAYVNT010000221.1, from coordinate 1,478 downwards.
TGAAATATATTCAGGATAACCTTCTAATTTCCAAAATTCTGGATGTTTGAATGGATTAAATTTTAGTATTCCGTACTTGTTGGCTTGCAGGATATGAGTCATTTCATGAGCAATTAGTTCGGTCAAGTTAACTTCACATGCTTTATGAAAAGTAGGGAAAGCCAAATTGCTTTTTGGGTCAATCCTGACTTTAATGATTACATTATTGAGAGTCGCTCTTGCGGTTGGTCCAGTTCCTAAAAGTTTGTCGTCAAGTTTATTATAGAATGAATTATTACAAAGTATGATGTTATACTTATATTTTGAATTATATAATTCAGATTTCTCAACAAGAGTTAAAGCATTCTCCAAAACACTTTTAATATTATCATCTATTTTGTCGTTTGAATAGACTGTGAATTCTTTGTAGCTGATTTTGTTAGCAAATAATCTTTGAGGAAACAGAATAATAGTAGCGATTGTTAGGATAGCGGCTAAAAATGTCAACAATGTAATTTTAAAAATTCTCTTGAATATCTTTTTCATTGTTGTTGCTATTTAAGTGATGTCTGATTGTGTCAGTTGCCATGACAGCTAACGTTGGGGCTTTGTAGCAGGTGTGGCATTAGAATTCCGTCCACCCGTAACCGCTGCTTGGCTTTTGATAAAGTTAAATAATAAGAACTAATGTTTGGTAATGTTTGTCCCGCCCGAACAAATGCTTCCATGGTGCTGATGCCGATTGTTACAACCTCAAGCCGCACTTGCACAAAACCCACTGTTAGCAGAAGTTTTTCTTTCGCTATTCTTTGTTCGTCATAAGTACAATTGCAAATATGATTGCAAGTAAAATTACAAGTCCCACAAGTCCAATCCAAACTACTCGCCAAATTGAATATGTTTGTCCACCTATTTCAATATGTGTCTTAATAGCAGATCCTTGAAATTTTTGAACTAAAAATTGAGCAATTGCTGTATAAACTAAAGGGATTATATAATTTGGTACTTTCTCAATATTTGGAATTAAAAATATTCCACTGAAAATTATAATTGTCGCCAAAATTGCAATTATCCAAGTTGTCTTAACCTTGTCTTTTTGTCCAAGTTGTTTAAAGTTTTCTGCTGCTAAATAACCTGCAACTAAAGGTCCGCCAAGAAACGTTCCTACATAAATTGCTCTGTCTTTATAAAGTTTAAAAGTTGGTTGAGATGGTAATAAATTTTCTTCCATATTTTGTTTGTTTAAATAATTGTCACTGGGTGTGAAAAAAAATGTCAAACTGTGCAATTCAAAAGAATTATCTGAATCAATGTCACTCTAAAATTTCTGCTAACGTTCGAGGCTTTGTGTCAGTTGGGGAATTGACCAACTGTCCGCCCGGAACTGAAGCTAAATTAATAATTAAAAGTTGATGTTAAGAACTAATGACCAATAGAATTCCGTCCGCCGAAACCAAAGCTTGGATATGCACTGCTGATGATTTTTTCAACGTCCTGCC
>JAYVNT010000220.1:0-2022 GCA_043758285.1 Flavobacterium sp. | reverse complement strand
CAATTTTGTCTTGCGAAGAGAGCATTATTACAGGTATCTCTTTGTTCAAACCTTTTATCTGGTCTAACGTTTCGATGCCGTTCATGGCATTTTTATCGATACCATCTAAATGATAATCTAAAACAATTATATCTGGATTTACGTGAAGTTCTTTGATGCAACTTTCTCCAGTTGGAAATGTTCTGATTATAAAATCAGTGTTTTCAACAAATTCCATTTCTAATAATGTTAGAAACATGGCATCATCATCTACAAGGAAGATGGTAGTTTTTTTTAGGTTATCCATTTTTTCTATTTTTAATAGAATTAAATTCTTCTTTTAGTTCTATACACGCTTGCGTACAGATATTTTCAATTTTCAACACGAGGTCAGAAATTTCTTCGGATTGTTGCTGATTGTGTGCATAATCCTGTATTTTTTTTGCCATGTTTTGAAAATCAATGCTGATACCTACAATAGAAAAGGAAGGAATCATTTTATGTACTGCTGAATGTAAAGAGTTCCAATCTTGATCTTGAAAACTGTTTTTCATTTCAAGTACCAGTGGAGGTGTTTGCTCTAAATACAAAGATATCATCTTCATCATGAGCTCGGGATTAGATTTTGTACGTTGAATTAAGTAATCCATATCCGTACATTTTACTTTAGGATGATGAATTTCTTCGTTTGTTATTTCTAACGTAGGCTTTTTAACTAAGCCTACTATTTTACTGTAGAGTAATCGTTCATTAACAGGTTTAGCAAGGTAATCGTTCATTCCAACGGCTTTGCATTTGGCTAAATCTACCGTTGTTACGTCCGCAGTTAATGCGATAATTGGAATTTTAGAATGCATCTTATTTCGAATGAAATCCGTGGCATCAAATCCATTCATTTCAGGCATTTGAAGATCCATTAAGATGATATCATAGTTTTTGTTTTTTAGTTTTTCAATGGCTAGTTTACCATTCGCCGAAATATCACACCCAAATCCAAAATCGTCTAAAAGTGTTTTCATTAGCAATTGATTCAGCGCTATATCTTCAACGACCAATACATTTATGTTTTTTATTTCTGTATTAAGTTCTACTAGTTCCATTTCCAATGCAGCTTCTTCAGTTGTTTTTTTGAATTCAAGAACGAAGCTGAAGGTTGAACCTTCATTAATTTTGCTTTTCACACTAATAGTGCCATTTTGTGCTTCTACCAGTTGTTTAACAATTGCCAATCCTAATCCTGTACCTCCATATAATCGAGAGGTTCCGCTAGTTGCTTGTTGGAAATTTTCAAAAATATTATTGATTTTATTTTCTGTAATTCCAATGCCTGTATCTGTTACGGAAAATTCTATCGTTACATTTTCTTCATCTTCTTTCAATAAAGAAACACGTACTGTGATTTTTCCTTTTGAAGTAAATTTAGATGCGTTGCTTACAAGATTTAAAATAATTTGATGAAGACGCACTGGATCACCCACTAAAACTTCAGGAATTCTGCTGTCGTATTCTTTTATTAATTCTAAGTTTTGCTCCTGAATTTTGGGTTCAAACAAATGAAGCATTGCTGAAATAGACTGAAACAATTTAAAGGGTGTCTGCTCAAATGACATTTTTCCAGCATCTACTTTCGCTAAATCCAATATGTCATTAATAAGAACAATTAAGGCATCGCCGCTTATTTTTATGGCTTGTAAATACTCCTTTTGTTTAGCCGTTAGTTCTGTTTTTAAAACTACCTTGGTAAAGCCGATAATGGCATTCATTGGAGTTCTAATTTCGTGACTCATATTCGACAGAAATTGCTGTTTAGCCTTTACCGCATCTTCTGCTATTCTAGTTGCTTCTTCTGCTTTAATTTTTGCTTCTTCTGCAACTTTTGTTGCTAATTCTGCTTTAATTTTTGCTTCGTTTAATTCTGTCGCAATTCTTTTTTGTTCTGTAACATCTCTCGCTACAATTACTACACCTAATACATTTCCTCTGTCGTCTTTATATACAGAACCGTTAAATAATACATCTGTTAATTTGCCGTTTTTATGACGC
>JAYVNT010000219.1:0-2024 GCA_043758285.1 Flavobacterium sp. | reverse complement strand
GAATCTAAAAATATTTTTAAACTATGATGCTGCGGTAATTCCGGTTGGTATTCAAAACTAAAATTTATCGTCTGAGGATTTACGGTATTGGTTCGTTGTGAGCGAGAAAGTTAGGAATTTTATAAATTTTAAATCTTGACGGGCGTTGTTATTGTTGCCAAAATCACCAACATATAATTTGCCTTGCGCATCACTTGCAAGTTCTTCCCATTCATTGTTACCTACGTCCCGCACAACAACAGTTCAGACTTTCTGACAATAGCTATTTTGCAAAAATCACGAAGGCTTTAAAGTTGCCAAACTAAAATTTATCAATGAACTCAATAATCCGATTTTGAAAATCATCATTAAAATGTGTGAATGAAAGCCGGAATTAATCGATTTGCTCAACCAATTGAGAGTGCAAACAGGGTTTCTGACACTTGTGGTTTTAAAACTGAAACGAGCTATCCTTTGTGCGAGAGGGGCTTTGTTATGAAATTAATCCGGAAAATATTAAATAAGAGGCGGATGTAATCCGGCTATTTTCAATAATTTTCTCAAATTTACATTGCCTTCTCTATTTAATTTTAGAAGTCGCACAGTTGCACGCCCGATTGGAGTTATGCCTATAATGTGGCATTCGTCTTCACTCCAATCAAAATGTTTCGACCAAGAATCAAGCCTTGGGCTATATAAATTGTGATGTTCCAAAGTGAGAGGGTCGAGGTTTTGTATTTTATCTTGTTTAAATGCATTACAACCGCCACAACTGTAAGCAAGATTTTCAGATATACTTTTACCGTTTTTGGAAAGGGGAATAATATGCTCGAAATTGAAAGGATTGGGTGAGAAAGCAGAAGGTAATAAGCAATATTCGCAGTAACCTTTGGCTCTTTTAACGATTTCACGTTGCAATTCTAAAGGAATATAATTCTTAGGCATAATGACTTTGGGGAGTTATGCCTAATTGACCCATTAATGCCGTCAAAGAAATTTTCCGAATTTCGGAAAGTTCAATAAGATATTTAAAACGCTTATTTCTTAATTTTTCTTCTTGCTCAACTATGTTCAACAATTCTTGATAATCACTTTCCGGCAAACTTTCCGACTCCATTTTTTCATGTAAATATATATAGCGACTCAATACGTGTTCAGGCAAAACGGTATTATTAATCTTTTTAAGCAATGTTTTACCGCGCTTTTCTTTATAGTCATCAGAGTCCAATGAAACAATTAAATTACTTTGTTGCAGCAACTGAACAAAATAATCATCTATACTGACTCCTTTAGTATCCGCTTCCTTCCGGATTTTAGTTTCTAAAATTGCAGGCAATTGAATAGTTAATGACATACGCACATTTTAAATTAACAGACACAAAAATAAGGAATAAGAAAGACAAAACCCAAATAAAATTTTAAACCATTTTCTTTTCCAACATTTTCATCAATTGCATTTTTTCTTCTCTAAGTTGCTTAATGTCTTCACGCATTTCGTTAATCATTAAATTTAAAACGCCGTCGTTCACGTAATGTTGATTTTGAACAAGACCATAAGCGTTTTTATTATTATTGAGATTAAAAATATGCTTTTCGTCAAAATTAAGAATTTGCAAAGCATCTACTTCCAAAACTTTTGCAATCTCATCAAGCCGAGTTAACGTAACATCTACTTCATCTCTTTCTATTTTTCCATAACCGTTTGGGCTTAAATTCAAAGAAGTTGCCATGAATTCTTGGGTATAGTTTTTCAGTTCGCGTAGCTTTTTTATTTTATTCCCAACTTTAGTCATATATAAAGTTTTAAAGTAACACTGTGAGTTAATATTTTACAACTTTGAATTTATAAAAATTTAATATTTTCAACGTATATTTGCAAAGTTAGAATTTGTTTCTAACAAAACATAAATTGCAGCATGAAAAAATACCTCATTATTTTATTTTTCTATCCTGGTGCTTTGGTTTTAGGGCATAAAAGTGTTTTGCTTAAATTACGCAGTGCTTTTTTAATAATTGCCTCATTTATTTCTTTAAACATTAACGCA